>NZ_CEVIVC010000061.1:639-1963 GCF_982290645.1 Protofrankia sp. CiP1_Cm_nod4 | reverse complement strand
CCCGGTGGGCCGGCCGGAGCCGGGGCCCGGAATCCGGCACGCGCAGCGCCGGCCGGCACCTGCCCGGCTCGTGACGTCTTGTCCTCCGTCACTCCTGGTCGTACCACGTGGCCGGACGGCGCGCGCGGCCGCTTCCGCCTCCTGGAAGACAATCACGTCCGGTGGAACCCGGTCCCCGCGGGCATGGCTCCCGCGGGCACGGCCGATCACGTCGGCTCCTCGGTCCGGCCGGGCAGCCGGGCCGGCACCGGCGGGATCATCCGCCATGACGGCCACGCCGCAGCAGCCAACCGCCGACACACGCGAGCGACCCGGCCACCAGGGTCAGGACCAGCCCCGACGCGGGAACGACGCTGATCTGGTTGGCGGAGAGGGCCCGAAAGGACGACAGCGAGGCCGGTCCGGCGACCAGATCCATGACAGCGAACACGGCGACTCCCGCCCCCAGCAGCATCGCCACCGTGCCGCCCGAGCCGCCCGAGCCGCCCGTGCCGCCCGAGCGGCGGCCGGCCACATGCGCCGCACCGATCACCATCAGGACGACCGCCAGCATCAGAGTGATCCTTCCATCACCAACCGTCAGGCCGGTGAACGTACGGCTCTCCTCGCCGTCACTGATCGTGCTCCAGGGCAGGGTGGCGGCAATCCCGCCGAGGCCACCGGCGATGGTCAGGAGCATGCCGGCGAACCGGCCACCGGGTTCCGTACCGACATCGGGCTCCGGCTCCACGGGCGAACGCGGGCGCGAGCCGCCCGGGCCCGCACCGGACGCGGGTCGCGCGCCCCTCGCGGGCTGTGTGACCTGCGGGGGGTATGACTGCGCCTCTTCGGATGGCTGATCGTCCAGCGTGTCCCCGCGGGGTACACCGCTGCCAGGCGAGCGGCCGGCGGGCGATCCTTCCTCGGGCAGCTCGCCGCCGGGGCGGCCGGTGGCAGGCTCGGCGGGCCCGGGCGCCGGGGACCGCCCCGAGGAGGCGTCACGTGGCGTGACCCGCACTGGGGAGAGCACGACTGTGAAGTCGGAATCGGGCCGGACACCGGCATCACCGGTCTCCGGCCGGGGTCCGTGCCGCCCCGGTGCCTGGCGGCTGAAATACCCGGTCGCGCCCGCGCCGGTGGCCGGGTAGACCGACCGCGGTTCGTCGCCGGGCCGTGCCGTCGCCCCGGCCGGCCCGGTGGCCTCGCTCCCCGCCGCGGTCGCCAGACCGGTCAGCGTCCGCCGGCTGATCCGCGATGTCTGCTCCCATGACGCCGGGTCGTCCTCCGCCGGCGGCACCGGCACGTCCGGCGCGGGAGGTGCCGGAGCCAGACCGCTGCGGTCCCC
>NZ_CEVIVC010000061.1:0-572 GCF_982290645.1 Protofrankia sp. CiP1_Cm_nod4 | reverse complement strand
GCTGGCCGTCGGTGTCGTCGCGTCCGGGTGACTGATCCGACGTGTCCGGCCGCGCGGGCCGCGGGTGCCGCGGAGAGTCGTCCGTCACCGGCGCCCGACCGGCGGCCCGGTCCTCGGGCAGGAGCCCGCGTGGCCGCGGCTGTGCCTGACCCGCGGCCGATGGTCCCGGGCCCGCCGTCGACTCATGCGTCGACACCCCCGGCGGTGCCGGGGCGAGACGCGCCGCACCCGCGACAGGCGGTTGCGGCGGCCCAGCGGACGGTTGCGCCGACCCGGCGGCCGACTGCGCGGGCGCGGCCGGCGGCTGCGAGGCCCTGGCCGGAGACTGCGGCTGCCCGGCAGGCGACAACCCAGCAGGCGACAGCCCGGCCGACTGCTGCCCGGCAGGCGCCTGCCCGGCAGGCGACTGCGACGACCTGGCTGAATGCTGCGCGGACGCGGCGGAGGGCTGCGAAGGCCCAGCAGATGGCGGCGCGGACACGGTCGACGGCGGCGTGGAGCTGGACGACGACCGCGGCAGCCCGGCCGGCGGCTGCGCGGATCTGCCTGGAGGCTGCGGGGACGCGGCGGGG
>NZ_CEVIVC010000060.1:21241-30593 GCF_982290645.1 Protofrankia sp. CiP1_Cm_nod4 | reverse complement strand
AAACGGTCGAACGCGTCGAACCCGGTGGTGGTCGTGCTGCCACCCGCGGTCCGCGCCGTCAACGTGCCCCGCGGGGTGTAGGTGTAGGTCGCGGTCCCGTCCGAGAGCAGCCGGTTGCGCTCGTCGACACTCGCGGTCGCACCGTTCACCGACGTGCGGTTACCCGCCGCGTCCCAGCCGTACGTCGTGGTCGCCCCACCCGGGCCGGTCCAGGAGACCAGCCGGTTCGACCGGTCGTAGCCGTAGCTCTGGTTCCCCGACCCGGACAGACCCGACGGAGACAACGTCTCGGTCAGCCGGTTGTCGTTGTTGTCGTAGCCGTAGGTCGCCGCCCGCAGCACCCCACCTGGACCGGTCAACGTGTCCGTGCTGGTCCGGCCCAGGTTGTCGTAGCCGAAGCTGCGGACCGCCCCACCCGCGGCGTAGGTCACCGAGGTCAGCTGACCGGCATCGTCATATGCCAGGCCGCGGGTGCCGCCGGTGGCCGCACCGGTCGTCGACGTCAGATCATCCCGGGCGTTGTAGCCGAACGACGACACCCCGGCCGCGTCCGTCCGCGACACCATCCGGCTCGAACCGTCATAGCCGAACGATGAGCTCCCCGCCGGCCCCGCACTACCGATCAGCAAGTCCCGGTCGTTGTAGGTGAACGACTGGCTGCCTGACGGATGGTTCACCGACGTCACCCGGCCGGCCAGGTCATAGCCGACCGACCGTGACGCCGCCGCCGCACCCCCACCGGAGCCGGACTCGGTGGTCAGCCGGCCCAGCGCGTCGAACGTCCGCGACCGGGTCACCCCACCCGGCGCCAGCACACCCACCGGCAGCCCACCCGCGTCATACGAGGTCTGCCAGGTCCGGTCCGCCGCCGCCGGATACGCCGTGGTGGACGGCTCGATCGTCTTCTCGACCAGCCCCAGACTGTTGAACGTCGCCACCGTGACGTTCCCACGCCCGTCGGTCAGCCGGGTCCGGTTCCCCGCCGCGTCATACCCCACACCCGTGGTGATCGACGTTGACGCGGTCACCGGCTCCACCAGCGTCCGTAGCTGGTCCAGCGCGTCGAAGGTGCGGGTCGTCGTCCAGCCGTTCCCGTCCGTCGACGACGTCGCGTTGTCCGCCGCGTCATAGCCGACGCTCACCGACCGCAACTGGCTGTTCGATGGGGAGAACTGCGCCACCGTCGTCCGCCGGCCCGCCCGGTCGTAGGTGTAGCGGGTCGAGCGGCCCAGCGGGTCCGTCACGCTCGCCAGCCGGCCGGCGAGGTCGTAGGTGCGGGTCGTCAGCTTGGTCAGCGCGTCGCGTTCCTGTAGCAGGCCGCCGGCCGCGTCGTACGTCCCGGTCCACGCCGCCTGCGTGGCGATGTTCGCCGGGCGGATCACTTTCGTGACATCACCGGCGTCGTCGTGGTCGGTGTAGGTGGTGAACGTCGCCTGTGGGGACCGCTCCGTCGCCGTGGTCGCCCACACCCGGTCCAGGTCGTCGTAGGCGGCGAACGCCCACACCCCGACCGGGTTCACCGTCGCGGTGACGTTGCCGGCGTCGTCGTACACCAGCCGGCTCACCCCGGCCGCCGGCTGGCCGGCGACCTGCGGGTCGGTGACCGCCACCGGCCGGTTGCGCCGGTCATACACCGTGGTCGTGGTCTGCCCACGGGCGTCGGTGTAGGTCAGCGGGTTACCGTTGGCGTCGTACGCCCACGACCGCGTCGGGATGAGCGCGCCGCCGCCGGGCGGGGTGTAGGACGGCTCGGTGACCTGGACGGTCCGCCCCCGCCGGTCGTAACCGGTCGTGGTCACCAGGCCGCGGGCATCCCGGGCGTGGCTGACCTCCCCGAACGTGTTGTAGCCGAGGTCGGTGGCCGGCCGGGCCGCGCCCGGCGTACCGCCGTTCTCCTCCACCTGTACGGACGGGGCCTGCACCTGGGTGACCCGGCCGGCGGCGTCCACCGTGGCGTTCGTGGTGTACGCCGGGTCCGGAGGGCCGCCGGAGACGTAGCCGCGCGGGTCCGCCGTGCCGGTCACGAACCCGCGCTGGTCCCGCAGCGTTGTCGTGACAAAGCTGGCCGTGCCGTCACCGAACACCGTCTGTGAGGTCGGGCGGGAGGCGTTGTCGTAGCCGACGTCGACCCGTGCGGTCGCCGACGTCCCGGCCGCCCCGGCCAGCGTCGAGGTCACGTTGCCGTTCGCGTCGTAGGTGTAGTCGACGGTGCGGGCCAGACCGGCGGGGTCGAGGGTGGTCCGGGTCAGCCGCCGGGCCGCGTCGAACACCCCGGCGACCGTCCGCAGGCCCCCACCGGTCACCGTGGACGTCGGGTTCCCCGCGCCGTCGAAGGCCCGGTCGGCCAGCACGATGTTCCGCGCGCCGGCGGTGGACAGGGTGCCGGTGACGGTGTCCGGCGGGCGGTAGCCGACCAGGATGTCCTGCCGGGGCAGGTCGTCCAGCCAGTAGGTGAACTGCCGGGTCCGGCCCAACGCGTCGGTGACGGCGGCCAGCCGGCCCGCCGGGTCGTAGGCCCGAGACTCCGCCAGCATGTCCCGCGGCGTCGAGCCGGCCACCGGGTCGTCCACGAAGTTCTTCACGGTCGTGGTGGCCAGCAGGTTCTTCGCCGTATAGGTGAACGCGGTCACCGTCCCGACCGGGTCGGTGACGGTCGCGACGTTGCCGTTGTCGTCGTAGGCCCAGGCGGTGGTCGCCGCCTCGACGGCGCCGGCCGCCGCCGTCGTCGACGTCACCCGGTCGTCGTTGTCGTAGGCGTACGTCGTCGTCCGCGACGCGTCCCCGCCGGTGGCATCCGACACCACCGTCTGGGTCAGGTTCTCGTTCAGGTCGTAGCTGTGGGCCGTGACCCGGGTGTGCGTCGTCCCGGAAATCGGGTTCTGTACACCGGGTTCGGTGACCTGCGCGACCCGGGACAGCGTGTCATAGCCGGTCGTGGTGGTGATCCCGGACGGGAAGGTGTCCGAGGTCTCCTTCGCCGTGACCCGCCGGCCCAGCTCGTCGTAGGTGTAGTCGTGGGCCAGCCCGGCCGGGTCGACGTCGCGGCGCAGATCCCCCTTGCTGTCATAGGAGAAGCCCGTCACCTTCCCCCGCGGGTCGGTGGTGGACAGCAGCACGTCCCGCGGCACCGTCCCGCCGCCGACCGCCGCCTCGCTGCCGGCCGCGTACGCCCAGGTCGTGCTCCGCCCGGACGGGAAGTCGGCCGTGGCCGGGGTCGTCGTCGCCAGCAGATCCCCGAGCGGGCTGTAGCTGAACGTCGTCGCGTAGGTGGCGTCCGTCGCCGACACCGACCGGCCGTCACGGGCCACCGTCATCAGATCGTTACGCGGATCCCCGGGCGCGCCCAGGAAATAGCCGTAGTACTCGGTGTGCGTCACCGGCGTCCCGGAGACGTTCGCCCGCACCGTCGTACGGGCGCTGATGTTCCCGCGGTCGTCGGTCAGCAACGTCAGGACGTTGCCGTTCTCGTCGGTGACCTGCGCGAGGAAACCACGGTCGTTGTAGGCGAACCGGCGGTCCCCCAACGCATCCCGATGCGAGATCAGCTGGCCGAGGTCGTACTCCCAGTCCTCGGCGTGCCCCCGCGGGTCGGTCACCCGCACCGTCGTCGTCGGTGACGTGCCCATCACCGTGAACGTGGTCCGTTTGGCCAGGCCGTCCTCGCGCCAGGCCACCGTCCCGTCGAGGTTGTACCCGACCGTCTCGGCGATGTTGCCGCGCGGCAGCACGATCTGCCCCAGCATCCCGTTGAACGCGTACGCGTACGTCGTCGGCGTCGCCGACCGCGGCGACACCACACTGGTGAGATTGCTGCCGGTGTAGCCGTACGACCACACCAGCGGCCCGCCGTGCGCCGCCACCGTGCCCGTCGACACCTGGCTGACATGCCCACCCGACCAGGTGAACGTCAACGCCCGGTTCGCCGTGACGTTCAGCGCCTGGGTGAGCCGGCCGCCCGCGTCGTAGGTGAGCTGCAGCGCCCGGCCGGCCACGTCCGTCACCCGGGTCAGCCGGCCGTCGGAGCGGAACGCCGACACCGTCCCGGACTTCTCCGTCAGCACCGCCGCCGCGGTGAGCACGACGTCGTCGAGCCGGCCCGAGCCGGTCCCCTCCGTGTACGGGCCGGCCCGCGTCCCGAACATCACCGCCGGGTCCGACACCGACATGACCTGCGTGCCGTTACGCAGCACCGTGATCGACGGGCCGTTCGTCACCACCGTCAACGTGTCCGAGGTCGTGCAGCACGCACCCGACGCGTCCGCGACCGTCGTCTCGACCCCACCCACCCGTTTGATCAGCCGCCACTTGCTCGACGACGGCACCGCCACCAGCCGCCAGTAGTTCCCCGCGTCCGCGACCCGGAACGCCAGACCCATGTCCGCCTGCGTCACCGGCTGGGTGAAACTGAACGTCCCGTCCGCCGCCGCCGGCGCCACCAGCAGGTTCCGGTTCCCCGCCGCGGCCGCCAGGTAGACACGGTTGCCCTCGACACCCCAGGTGCCGGCCAGCGGCGTCCAGGCGGCACCGCTCTCCGCGGTGCCGGCGGTGGTCGCCGCGTTCGCCCGGGTGAAGGAATCCCGATGCTGGCCATCGACCACGGCGAACGCGCCGACCCGGCCGGCGCCGGTCGCCAGCGCGTACACCCCCGCCCTGGTCGCCGTCTGGAACGCGCCGTCGGTGGCGGCCGCCACCACCCGGTCGTTCCGGGACACCGCGATCGACGTCCCCGCCGTCGTCACCGCGAACACATCCGACGCCGCACAGCAGGCACCCGACGCCGTCGCCACCGTCGTGGTCACACCCCCGACCCGCTTCGCCAGCACCAGCTGGTTCGCGGACGGCTTCGCGTACAGCACCCACAGGTTGTCCGCGTCCTGGACGCGGAAAGCGACCCCGACATTGTCCTGCGCCACCGGCAGGGTGAACCGGACCGTGCCATCCGACCCCGCCGGCAGCACCGCCACACTGCGCCCCGACCCCGCCGACACCAGATAGGCGTCGTTACCCGCCACCCCCCAGGTACCGGCCAGCACCTGCCAGCCCTCACCGGTATCCGCCGTACCCAACGACGACACCGAATCCGCCCCGGTGAACGACGCCACCCGCGGCGACGGCGCCTGCAACGACGAATAGTAGCCACGCGCCGACACGAACGAACCATCCGGGTTACGGCCGAACCGCGACACCCGCCCATCCGCATAACGGACCGCGATATTACCCTCACCGGCGAGATCCGGCGCCGCCGCCATGTCATACGGCGACGACCAGCCCACCCCGAACAGACCATCAACCGGATTCCGGTTGTTATAGGTACGCGTCACCCCCAACGCCGGACCCACACCCGCCACCGACGCATCCGTCGTCGACGTCACATAATTCCCCACCACCGGCGTCACACTCGCCACCGCCGGCGCATACGGGTCGAATCCCAGATGGCCCTCCGGGCCGGTCAACGGAACCCGGGTGGTCAGATGGGCCACCGATGTCGGCTGGCTGGGAAGCTGGAAATCCCCCACCCAGCCCTGCCAGTAGTAGGTCTGATCCCAGGACAGGGCTCCCTTGGGCGGGCTCCACGTGTTCGAGCTGATCCACCCCGGCGACTCCCAGCAGGTCCCCGAGTTCGCGTCCGAGCCGGTGCACAGCTTGAAGTAGTAGTTCACCCCCTGCCCCGGATAGTTGTCCGGGTCCGTCCCGGTCAACGTCAGCGTCGGGGTCAACGAATACACCGCCGCGCCGTTCGCCGGCCCCGCCGACGTCACCTGCGGCGCCACGTTCGGCACGGTCATGGACTGTGCGAAAGGCGATATCCCCTCGTCCATGAAATAGGTGACACCGTAGTTCAGCATGTCCCAGCGCAGCGTGTAACTGCCGGGCGGCAGCGGATTCACCGTGGCCAGCATGTCGACGCTCTGCCCCGGGTTCACCGTCACCGGCAGATGCGTCGCGTACCCGTTGTAATCGATGACGTTGCTGTTCGACGCGTCATAGACATGGTAGGCGAGCATGTAACTGCCGTCCGCCGGCCACGCATCCCGGCCGGTGTTCTTCACCCGCACCCAGATCTTGCCCTGCTGATTGTTCGTCAGCTGCTGCTGCCACACCGGGCTGCCCGACGGGTAGGAGTACTCCGCGCCGTACGGCGTGTACTGGATCGACATCTGCGGGCGGTTCGCCGCGGTCGCGGTGTTGTTCGACAGGAACTTCTTCCACGCGTAGTTGTCCGTCGAACTCGCCCGCACCGACGTGCCGGTGTTCACCTTCCACCCATGCGTCCAGGCGTTCACCAGATCCTTCAGCCGGGTGTCGTTGAACACCCCCCAGTTCGCCGGGCAGGACCCCGAATAGCCATAGGCGAAACTGCTGCGCGCCACCTCCGGGCCGACCGCCGCCCCCGGCCACAGCATCGTCGTACCATCCCAGGACTGGTTCACCTCATACAGGCTCACATCCCGCGCACTGCACGACCACGACCAGCTGTTCAGCAACGCCACCTGCACACCCAGCACGTTGACCTGGTTGACCGCGGCCGTGCCCTGCCAGTTGATATACCCGTGGTTCACATCGGCGCCACCGTTGTAGGTACCCACGTGAATATCGCCCAGAGTGTTGTAATGCGAGTTCGGGAACGCCGAGGACACATACGTGTCATCCGCCCACGCCTGCAGCACCTCCACCGACGGATCCACCCGCACCGGGAACACCCGCGCCGGATCCGCCAGCCACTCCTCGTCCAGATCCACCCGCAACGCGAGCCGGCCGTCCGCCCCCGGCACCAGGGAATAACGCACACCCTCCGAATACGCCCCGGCACCCACGTGCGGGTCGACCGCGGAATCCTCCATGGACCCACGCGGGATCACCGCCTTCACCACACCCTTGGCGTCGGCGAGGGAAACCTGCTGGGACGTGGCATCCAGGGTGGCGGTCAGACCCTCCAGCGCCAGCGGGAACGTCCAGCTGGCCGGGGCGTCCGCCGCGTGCAGGACCAAGGTCTCCTTCAACCCCGACAACGTCCCGGCCAGCTCCACATCCGACGACGGCCGCACCCCCGCGTAGGAGGCGGCCGGCCCGTCCACCACCGCCCGCGCCGGCCGTGCGTCGGCGATCCCGAACGACACCGATGCGCCCGCACCCACCTGGACCGCCACCAGACGGGGATCATCCGCACTGTCCGCGACATCGACGGGATGCTCAACCGCGGCCACCCGATGGCGGCCACCCGCCGCCGCGACCAGGTTCGTGTCGATGTCCACCCACCTGCCACCGGCATCGGTGAACCGCTTCGGCGCCGAATACACCCGGGCGGTATACGTCCCATCGGGATTACGGAACTCGTCGCTCCACGCCGTGCGCCGCTCCGGCAGCTCCACCTGACCCGGCCGCAGTGCCTGCCCCGGCAGCACACCCCACTCCGGCGTGCCCATGTCCATCGTCCAGGCCGGGCCGAGCTTCGCCGCGCCGGCGGCCGGATCCGGTTCCGGCAGCTCCACCGGGCGCTCCGGCTCCCGCGGCGTCGTGGGCACCGTACCCGCGACCGGCGGGACCTGGGCGCGCACCTGCTCCGCCGACGGCGCCGGCCCGGACACCGCCTGGGCGCGGGCCGTCGGCACCTGGGTCTCCCGGCCCGCCGCGCTGCCGCTCGAGCTCTGCGGCAACGCCACGTTCCGGAACGGGTTGATCAGCGGCGCCGGCCGGCCCGCCCCGCCGGCCACCTGGATGACCGCCAGCGTGGTCAGCACCACCAGCGGCACCAGCCCGATGGAGATGGCGGCCAGCCGCCGGCGGGTAAACCGTCGCTGGACACCACGCAACATCCGCCGAGACGGAGCGGAACGCCGCCGGCCGACCATGGGCGCACTCCCGAGAACTCATCAACCAAGGAGCCGCATGCATGCC
The DNA here is from genome assembly GCF_982290645.1 of Protofrankia sp. CiP1_Cm_nod4. Taxonomy (NCBI): domain Bacteria; kingdom Bacillati; phylum Actinomycetota; class Actinomycetes; order Frankiales; family Frankiaceae; genus Protofrankia; species Protofrankia sp. CiP1_Cm_nod4. The sequence goes on along the minus strand of NZ_CEVIVC010000060.1, from coordinate 22,697 downwards.
GAAAAACAGGCACGGACACGGCGCGACAACAGCGCGGAACCCAGGGCCCAGCGGACCGTACCGACCCACGGCACGGTCCGAGGAAGGACCTGGGTGACCTACGCACCCGAACGGGCGCACAGCAGAAGAACAGCAGGCGAACAGCAATGGAACAGCACAGGGAAGAACAGGGGGAAGAACGGAGAAAATGCGGCGGGAAAAGACAGGACAACGTGGGCCCGGCATCATCGCAAGCAGGCGGACGTCACCCCGTCGTGTTTACGGCGCTCACCATTCCACACCGTCCGGTGCCACGTCACTACATCCCGGATATCACCTGCCGATGTTGCGTGAGATTTGTTGCGGACACGGCCGGCCAGCGGCCGGGGAGGCCGTCCGGTGCCGAACCCGGACGAAAACCTGCCGATACACAACCGGAAAACACAGGCCGACGCCCATTGACATGGATGCCCTCGGCGGCCCAACGGCCGCCCGTTCGACCGGAGGATTCGACATGCGGTGGCGGAATGTTTTGTTCCGGTGGACCGACACACACCGACAACTCCCCCGGAGCACCCCGGGACACAACGCGTCAGCGACGGCCGAGCGCCTCGTGGAGCACCGTCAGGTAGCGCTCCCAGGCCGCGTCCGCGTCCGGCGGGACGATCCCGGCGCGCAGGGTGTCGAGCACGCCCGGCTCGTACAGCCGGCGCAGCGCGGCGGCCAGCGACCCCGGGTCGTCCGGGGCGGCCAGCAGGCCGTCCACCCCGTCCCGCACGGCCTGCCCCAGCATGCCGACAGCGGTCGCCACCACCGGCAGGCCGTGGCGGTGGGCGAGGTCGACGTTCTGGGTCGCCGTCGCCGACCGGTACGGCAGGACCAGCGCGTCGGCGGCCGTGAACAGGGCCGGCACCTCGGCGGCCGGCACATAGCCGGGACGCAGCTCCACCCGCCCGGCCAGACCGAGCTCGCCGACCAGCCGCCGGGTGTCGTCAACCCCGCCCCAGAACTCCCCGGCGACGGTCAGGCGCACGTCGGGCGGGCCGGCGGCGAGCGCCCGCAACAGCACGTCCAGACCCTTGTACGGCCGGACCAGGCCGAAGAACAACAGCCTCCGGCCACCGGCGGCGCCATCGCGGGTACGGCCGGCAGCGCCGTCGCGAGTACGGTCGGAGACAGCGCCGCCGGCCGCGCCCAGGTGCGGGGCCATCGGCGCCACCCACACCGGGCGGGTGGTGAGGCCGCGGGCCCGCTCGGCCTCGGCCGGCGTGTGCACCAGGACCCCGGACACCCGGCGCAGCACCGCCCGCACCAGCGGGACGTCCAGGGCTCGCCGCTCGTGCGGCAACACGTTGTGACACAGCGCAAGAACCACCGGCCTGTCCTCCCGCCCACCGATGGTTGGGAGGCCCCGGCCCACACGGACGGCGCGACCGTTCTCCGCCGGCACCCCGCCCGCCGGCGCACTTCCCCGCCC
>NZ_CEVIVC010000060.1:18669-20364 GCF_982290645.1 Protofrankia sp. CiP1_Cm_nod4 | reverse complement strand
CCGCCGGCGCGTTTCCTGGCCGCGGGGCCGGCGGGCGCAGGCCGGCGAGGACGCCCAGATAGGCCGGCGCCTGGATCGGGGTGACCACGACGACGACCACGGCGTCCACCGCGTCCACGCCGGTGCGCAGCCGGCGGCCCAGCCGCGGCCAGGTGTCCGGCCGCCGCCATGACAGCGGGTAGGACGTCGCCGGGAACGGCCGCGTCTCGGGGGCGTCCACCCGCTGCCGGCCCGGGTAGAGCCGGGCCGGGTACTGCGCCGACCAGGACTCCAGGCGGACGTCGTGGCCACACGCCGCGAGCCGGTGCGCGAGCTCGGTGGTGTGCTGGGCGACACCGCCCTTGTAGGGATGGGCCGGGCCGACGATCGCGATCCGCGACCGCGCCGGCGCCGGCGTCCCGGCGTGCCTCTCCGGCCGCTCACCTGTCATCTCGTCCGTCCCTGTGGAAGGAGCCTCACCGTGAGGGATGAAAGATCCGTCAGCATGGGGGAACGTCCGTCACCATGGAGCATCCGTCACCGTGGGACCCGGCGGGACGGCAGCGCAGTCCGGCGGGGCATCAGTCGCCGCCGCGGGAGCGGGCCACGAGATCCCCGATCAGGGCGAGCACGACGATCTGGAAACCGACCAGGATCGCCAGCAGCGTGGACGTGGTGACCCGCAGGTCGTAACGGATCAGGTCGGCGACGAGCTTCACGAAACCCAGCCCCATGATCCACAGGGCGATCGGCATCAGCACCCGGATCGGGTCGAAGTACATCACCATCCGCAGCACCTGCAGGATGTAGCGGCGCGCGTCCCGGAACGGGTGGAACTTGCTCTTGCCCGAGCGTTTCGCGTAGTCGATCGGGATGTAGTCGACGGGGTGCTGGTTCGACAGGAACGCCATCGTGATCGTCGTCACGCAGGAGAACCCGGGCGGCAGCAGCCGCAGGTACGGCAGGGAAACCTCCCGCCGGAACGCCCGCAGCCCCGAGTTCAGATCGGGGATCTTCATGCCGGACAGCCGCTGCGCGATCATCCGGATGAACCACTTGGCCGGCACCCGCGCCCACTTGTGGGTGCCCTCCTCGGTCGTGCGCGCGCCCACGACCTGGTCGACGTCGGGGCAGGCGTCGAGATGGCGGACGAACTCCGGGATGCGCTCGTTCGGGTAGGTCATGTCCGCGTCGGTCCAGACCACGATCTTCCCGCGGGCGTCCTGGGTGCCGATCCGGCGCGCGGTGCCCGACCCGCCGTTGCGGCGGAACGCGATCAGCCGCATGTTCGGGAAGCGGTGCATCACGCCGCGCAGCAACGCCAGCGTGTTGTCGGTCGACTTGTCGTCAATGACCAGCAGCTCGTAGCTGTAGCCGCTGGTGTCCATCGCGGCGGTGATCCGCTCCAGCTCGTGGACGATGTGATCCTGCTCGTTGTAGCAGGGCAGCACGACCGTCACATAGGGCGGGGCGGGTGCCTCCGCCACCGTCCCGACGCCGCTCTGCTTCCTGAGGACGGGTACGCCGGGGCTGACAGATGCGCGTACAACGCTGACACTCACGTCGATGTGACTCCTGATTTCCGCCCGGGAACGGGAGGTTCGCCGGTGCCGTCGAGTTGTGGCCGGACCGGCCGGGCCGGTCAGGTCGAATGATCACAACCTCCTCCGCGCGTGCTTCGGCTGCCCCGTCCGCATGCCGGGGTCACAGGACGCC
>NZ_CEVIVC010000060.1:9475-18370 GCF_982290645.1 Protofrankia sp. CiP1_Cm_nod4 | reverse complement strand
AGCGTTACACGCCGCGGCCACCGGCCGGTCACGGAGGTCCCGCGACGCGGCGGCCCACCCCTCTCACCACGTTCGCCGGCCGGCCTGCCGGTCGTGCGGGTGGCGGCGGTACGGGCCGGGACCGCACCCGCCGGTACGGACGCGCTGCTGGCGGTACGTCTCAGCGCCATCATCGATGGCAGGCGGCGGCGCACGGAGGTCATGATCGCTCCGTGCCGACGGACTAGGATTTCCGGCCATGGGTGGGCTCATCGAGCGTCTCGGCAGTCAGGTCAACCGGCTCGACCGGCGGTTCGTCGGCGACGCGCGCGAGTACGCCCGCAACGTCCGGGCGCTGCGGGCCGGGCGGGAGACGTCGGCGCGGTCCTTCGTGGCCGGGCTGCGCTATCCGCTCGCGTACGGGCAGCCCATCTGGACGGGTTCACCCACCGTGCTCGAAGGCCGCGAACGGATCGAGTTCGCCGACGGCGCGGCGCTGCGGATCGGCCTCGGCCCGTTCGGGATCTCCACCCGGCGGGACGTCTCCGTGCTGCGGATCCACCCCGAGGGGCGGCTGCGCTGTGAGGGGGTCGTCTCAGTACAGCGCGGCACCCGCATCGTGGTGGACTCCGGCCTGCTACAGCTCGGACACGGCGTCAACATCAACGGCTTCGCGAAGATCCTCGTGCGGGAACGGGTCAGCATCGGCGCCGGCTGCACCATCTCCTGGAACACCCAGATCCTCGACAACGACTTCCACCCCATCACCGTGGACGGCGTCGAGCAGCCGATGAGCGCCCCCGTCGTCCTGGAGGACCGGGCCTGGATCGGGACCGGCGCCATCATCCTGAAGGGGGTGACGGTCGGCGAGGGCGCGGTCGTCGCGGCCGGTGCCGTGGTGACCAGGAACGTCCCCACCAAGACGATCGTCGCGGGCAGCCCGGCGAAGGTGGTCGGCCAGGTCGGCTCCTGGCGCTGACCAGCCGCGTCTGACGCGCCGGCGGTGGCTGCGCCGGCGGCTGAGGTGTGGTTCCCGGCAGCCGCGGGGAACGAAGGCTTTCACAGCGCGCACGGCCACCGAAAAGCCGCGAAGCATACGTACGATGGCAACCATCCGTTCCCGGAGATCCCCAGCCCCCGCCCGTCAGCGGGCCGGAGGCGGCGCGGCCGCGTGTTTCCCGCGCCGCCACGGGCCCGAGCCCCGGAGCCGTTCTGATGGAGGCCGCAGCCGGTACGCCTGTCGCTGTCGCCGTCGCCGCGGAGCCGTCCGGCGGCCGCCCGGTGGAGCGGTTCAGCCCGCTTGGGATCCCGCGCCGGACGCCCGGCCACATCTGGCTGATCACCGCCGTGTTCACGTTCCTGCTCGCCTCCTGGTCGGTGCTGGTGCCCCAGTACCACGCGCCGGACGAGCCGAACCAGGTCGACGCCGTCATGCGGCTCGTCCAGGGCTACGGCTGGCCGCGCCCGGGCGACGCGGTGGTGACGCCGGACGGGGTCGGTGCCATCAGAGCGTCACCGTTCGGCAGCCGGAGCAGTCCCTACGAGCTCACCGTCGCCCCGGTCCCGGCGCACGACGCGCCCCCGCGCTCCCAGCGGCCGGCCTGGCGGGATCTCGCCGTCCCGGAGCAGCCGGCCGGTTACATCCAGCAGATGGTCCAGCATCCACCGCTGTACTACCTGGTGGAAGCCGCGATCCTCAAAACGCTTCCGGACAGCGGCGACGCCCGGCGCTGGGACGTGACCATCGGCCTGCTACGGATGGTAAGCGTCCTGATGGTGGCACCGCTACCGCTGCTGGCCCACGCCGCCGCCAGACGCCTGTGCTCCCGGCCGGTCGCCGCGACCGTTGCCGCGCTGGTCCCCTGCGCCGTGCCGCAGCTGGTCCACATCGGCTCCAGCGTCAACAACGACAATCTGCTGATCGGCCTCGGCGGGCTGGTCACGGTGGCCGTCGCCCACGTGCTGCGCGGGGACACCTCGACGCGGACCGCGTGCTGGATCGGGCTGCTCACCGGTCTCGCGCTGCTGACGAAGTTCTTCGCGGTCGTGCTGGTACCGATGGCCGCCGCGGCATACGCCTGCGCCCGGCTGCGCGGCGCGCGCTCCCGGTGGCCGTCCGCCGTGCTCTGCGGCGGGCTCATGATCGCCGCCGGCGGCTGGTGGTGGCTGGTCAACATCCTGCGCTGGCATACCGTCCAGCCGAGCACGCCGGGCTTCCCGCCCGGCGAGTACGCCGGACGGGACTGGGGCGTCTACTGGTCGTGGATGTCCGAACGGCTGGCGACCCGCTGGTGGGGCTCCATCGGCTGGTACGAGGCCGATCTCCCCCCGGCGCTGGTGATCATCGCCTCGGGCCTGCTCGGCGGCCTGGCCGGCTGGGGCCTCCTGCGTGCCCGCGACCGGGCGCGGCGGACGGACCTGCTGTTCATGCTGTGGCCGACGACCGGCCTGCTCGTGATCATCGGCGGGCAGGCCGCCGCCCATCTCGCCCGCACCGGGCACATGACCGGGGTCTCCGGGCGGTACCTGTTCACCGGCTTCGCCGGGGTCGCGGTCCTCGCCGGCGCCGGGGCCGCCGCGCTGGGGCCACGCCTGGCCCGCTGGCTGCCGCTCGCCGTGCTCGCCGCCGCGGCCGGCATCCAGCTGGACGCGGCGTGGCTCGTCCTCGGCCACTTCTGGCGGCCCGCCGGAGGCGGACCGGTCGCGGCCCTGCGCGCCATGGCCGCCTGGTCACCGTGGCCGGCGGCCGGCATCGCGATCGTCTTCGGGTCGGCCCTGGCCCTTGCCGCCCTCACCGCCGTCCGCCTCGCGCGCAACACACAGGCCACCGAGCCCACGACACCGGCCACAGAGCGCGGGCGGCACCACAGCCACCCGCACGGAGCATGATCCAGGCGAGTTTGTCGTTCTGTACGCTTTTCGGCCCGGTAGGCGTACAGAACGACAAATATTTGGCGATCTTCCCCGGTGGCCGGCGCGGCCGGCGGCTGGCAGCCACCCGGATCACGGCCCGGTGCGCCCGCCGGGGTGCTGGGGGCTCGGCGGCTGGAAGCTCAGCGGCGGCTGTGCAGCGCCCCGCGTACCGCCCGCGCCGTGCGGACCGCCCGCGCGCCTCGGTGGCCGCCCAGCCGGGCCTTGAGCGCGGCGTTCGCCACCCGGGCCGCGTGCACGAGCTTCGGTTCGTCGGCGAGGGCGGCGCGCAACTGCTGGGAGGTCGCGCGTTCCGTCTCCAGCGCGCGTTCGGCCTCGGCCGCCGCGTCGAGCAGCCGCAGTTCGGTCGTGGCGCGGTCGGCCAGGGCCGCGTCCAGGCGGGCCCACTCCCGCTGCCGCCGGCGGGCGGCGTCGATCATCTCGTCCTGCAGGAGGAGCACGTGCAGGTAGAGGTCCAGCCGGTTGCGTTCCAGCCGGGTCAGCAGGCCGTTACGCACCCACGGCCGCAGCAGTTCGCCGACCCGCTCGGCGTACGGGGCCCGGCCGTCCACCACGATGCCCAGGCCGAAGATCGGCGCGGCCACGAACAGGCGTAGCTGCGGACGGGTGGCGAGGAAGTCCTCGACCGCCGTGCGGACGCCGTTGCCCGCTCCGCCCTCCGACCGGGCCCACGCGAACGCCCCCTCGCCCCGCAGCCCGCCGGTGACCACACCGGTGCTGTCGACGCGGACCCCGAGCTCCCACGAGTACGGCTGCCGCTCCGGCTCCGGGATGCGCTCGGGCGTGTAGTAGGAGTCCCGCCGGGCGTTCGGCCAGCCCACGTCATGCATGATCAGTAAAGGGAGGTGGGGACGGCCGGCGGCCCGGGCGGCGTCGGCGATCGTCCCCAGCTCGCTGGTCACCGTCGCGTAGTTGTGATCGCCGTCGATCAGATAGGCGTCCGCGGGAGTGAGCCCGACCAGGGCCTGCGGGCTGTAACCGCGCACCACGTCGACCTCGAGGCCGTCCCCGGGCTCGGGTGTCACGCCCGGGTCCGGGTCGATGACCAGCAGCTTCCCGCCGCGCCCGCGCAGCAGGTCGACGAGCAGGGACGTGGTGGCCCCGCTCTCCGAGCCGATCTCGGCGACGCTGCGGACGTCGGCGGCCTCCAGCAGCGGCATCCAGATCTCCCGCAGCTCCGCGAGGGAGTGCAGCAGCAGCGGCTGCAACGTCTCGTTGGGGGCCGACTCGACCGCGTACACGTCAGGCTCGCCGGCCCCGCCCGCGGCGTCCTCCTCACGTCCGTCGACGCCTTCACGATCAGTGACAGCGCCGCCGGCGGCGACGGCCGGCTCGGTCCACGGCACGCGGGCGGCGGCCTCCTCGCCGCTCTCCCGGCCGCCGTGTACCTCCCGGCCGCCGTGTGCCTCCCGGCCGCCGTGCGTCTCCGGGCCGCCATGCGCCTCCCGACCGCCGTGCGTCCCCGGGCCGCCATGCGCGGCAGCGGCGCGGCGGGTGGACGGCTCGCTGAACCACGGCGGACTCGGCTGGGCCCCGGCCGTCCCACCCGACCCGGCAGCCCCGGCGGGATCAGCGGGATCAGCGGGATCAGGACGCGGGACGGAAGCGCCCGCGCCGACGTCCGTGGGCACCTGGTTGCCGGGGCCCGGCGCCGACAGGTCCGCCGTGGGATGGTCGTCGATGTTGCCGTGCGGCCCACCGTCACCGGCGGAACCGCGCCACTCGGCCGGACGGCCCATGACAATATCGTTCACGCCGTCCCCACCCAGAGCTGTATCACTCACAGCGACCCCGTCCACGTTGTCCGCAACGACCGCATCATCGCGATCGACCGATTCTCCCTCAGAGCCTTCCAGCGACGCGCCCGGCGACCACGATCGCACCATCCCTGACCAGGGTGCCCTCTCACGAACCGCGCGGCTTCACGAACCGCGCGGCTTCACGAACCGCGTGACGGCCGCCGGCCGCCCTCCGGCGGCGCGGGCAAAATGTGATCACGCCGCCGGCGCCCCGAGGGGCACGGGTTCAGAAGCGTTCTTCGAGTTCGCGCCGTAGCCGCTGAACGGCCCGGCGTGACAACGGGGTGCCCTGCTCGGCCGGGACCGCCAGCGGGTCGGAACGGATCCCCAGCCATCCGAAGGCGAACTCGACGTCGATGGCGTAGGTGGCAGCCAGCTGCGCCTGCCCCACCGGGTCGAGCACGTAGACGAACTGCGGGTCGTCACCGAGGATCTCGATCAGGTTCGGCTGGAGGGCCCGTGCCCCGATCAGGTGCAGCCGCGCCTCGTCCGGGACCGAAGTGATCGTCACCTCGTACGGCTCGGTGACGTTGTTGAGGTGGAAGGACAGCTTCAGCCAGTCCAGCCGCAGCAGGCCGCGCCGGCCGGCCGGGTCGATGCGCACCCGGCGGACGCCGACCCCGTCGATGCGCAGGCGCACCAGCGACAGCCCGTCCCGCCCGGAGCGGGTGACCGCGGACTCCTTCGGGCCGGCGGCGAAGTCGGCCCCGGTGTCGACGTAGACCTCGACCGGGCCGGCGGCGGCCTCCGGGGAGACCTCCAGCGCCGAGATCCCGGCGCCCGCGGCCAGCCCGCTGACGACCGCCAGCGGCCGGTTCGCCACCGCCGCCACCCCCGCCGGCCAGTAGAGCTCCTGCATCGGGATCCTCTCGAGATCGGCCGCGGTCAGGTACGGCATCCTGCGCAGCAGATCGGCGGGCAGCAGCCCTTCGGAGGACTCGGAGCCGAAGTTGTCGTCGTGCGACCACATCCCGAACGCGAACGCCTCCTGCGGGGTCGGCCGGGTCACGAACCGGGTGAGGGTGCGCAGCGCCGCCAGCCGCGCCCCGTCCGACACCAGGGACGGCATCGGCGTCTCACCGCGGTGGTAACGCAGCCATTCCCGCTGGTAGGCGAGCACCCCGTCCTGGACGGCGGCGCGCTGCGCGACCTGCGTGCGGGAGGTGTGGTCGGCGGCGAGCACGGGGGTGAGGTCCTCGTCGAAGCCGATCAGCGAGCCGACGTCGGGCATGCAGAGCTGCTCAAGCACCTCGGGGCTGCGCATCACCGGGGCGAACAGCGCCTCCGGTTCGCCGCCGGAGGCGACATAGCCCTCCAGCCGCAGCCCGGACAGGCGGTGCACGTTGGCGCCGGCGTTGGTCGCCAGGTACAGGCCGACGATCTCCACCTCGCGGCCGGAGGCCACCAGCAGCTGGTGCAGCAGGCCCTGGATGGTGCCGCCCCAGCCCAGGTCGACGATGACGACCCGGTCCGCGTCGCCGAGCTGGGCGTCGAGGTAGCGCAGGTAGCGTTCCCGCAGCTGGCTCGCGGTCGTCACGATCTCGCCGCGGACCCGTTCGTCGTTGCACAGCGCGTGCAGGGTCTCCTCACGCAGCCCGGGGACGTCCAGCCGCCGGCCGGCGAGCGCCGAGAGGCCGGCGACCTCCTCCACGCCCACCCCGAGCTGGCGCAGCAGCTGCCCGACGCTGGGGGCGTGCCGCCGGGTCAGGAAGCCGCGCAGCTCCTGCGGGCTGCCCTCGAAGACGTTGGCCAGCGCGCACACCTGCCGGGACGCCCACAGCGGGGACGTGGTGATCCCGCGGTCGTGCCCGGGCTCCGCCAGCGCCCGGGCGAGGAACACCCCCTCGCGCATGAGGCAGTGGATCCGGTCGACCCCGTAGTCCGCGGCCCGTTCGACGGCCCACTCCGCGAATCCGGTGAACACCGGGCCGAACACGGCCGCGCCGGTCTCCCAGTGGCGGCGCAGGCCCGCCGGGACGGCGGCGGCGTCGGCGCGGTGCAGGGTCCGGGCCCGGATCGCGGTCACCCCGTAGTCGCCGTGCACCGGGTCGACGGGTGTGTCGGAGGTGGGCCGGGAACGCAGCCCCTCCAGGTCCAGCGTCGTCTCCAGCCCGTCGGTGTACTTGGGGTAGTGGACGGCAAGGATCCCGTGCTCACGGGCGCTCTCGACGTCGGCGACCGGGTTGTCACCGAGGTGGATGACCCGGGACGCCGCGACCCCGGCCCGCGCGAGCACGTGGGCGAACAGGCCGCTGCTCTTGTTCACCCCGGCGTCGCTGGAGGTGAGCACCTGGGTGAACCTGATACCGGCGAGCTCCGGGCGCCGCAGCAGCCGGCGCAGCTGGTCCGGCGAGAAGTACGTGTCGGAGACCAGGTGGACGGGCCGGCCGAGCTTGGTGATGGTCAGCTCGGCCAGTTCGGCGACGGCCAGGTCGGCCCGGCAGATGTCCCGCTCGAACGCGACCTCCATGGCGACGAGGTCGTCGACGCCGCCGCTGCCGGGCAGCGCCGCCGCCAGCACCGACCAGATCTCGTCCAGCCGGGCCTCCGGCGTGCCGCGCCCGGCCTGGCTGCGCTCGCGGGCCCTGGTCTCGGCGTGCACCCGCAGCTGGGCGAACTGCGCGGGCGACAGCGACGGCGGCAGCAGCCCGGCGGCGGCCAGCCGGTGCCCGAGCAGCAGGAAGGCGTGGGCCGGTTCGGGCACGAGCCGCAGCAGCAGCGTGTCGAACACGTCCAACGTCAGCACCTCGGCCCCGCCGGACTCCAGATGGGACCAGACCTCACGGATCCGGACGTCGGTGAACACGGGCGTCCTCCACAGGCGGGGCATCACGGCCACCGCCGACGGGCCGGCTGGTATCCGGGTCAGACTGGACAGTGACCGGCCGGAGCTGAATGAACGGCCCGATACTATGAACCGGCCCGGTGGCCACGGTCACCGGCGTACCCAGGTCCGGCCGCCGGAGCGCCAGGCCGGCCACGTATCGTCCCGACGTGGTGCCCGTGCGGTCCGTGCGGTCCGTGCGGTCCGGTGTTCCCGGTAGCGTCGGGCTCGCTTCCCACTTGGCGCGGCTCACGGAAGGTTGTCGGTGTCGAACCTGACTGATGAGCGGTCCGCACCGGCGGCCACGCCGGCGGCGCGGCAACGGATCCACGTCGACGGGCCGGGCCCGGAGTCCCGCCGGCTCGCCCGTCGCAGCCGCGCCCAGACCCGGCTGCGCTGGGAGCTGCTGCGCAACCTGATCCGCAAGGATCTCAAGGTCAAGTACAAGGGGTCGACCCTCGGGTTCGCCTGGTCGCTGGCGAACCCGCTGCTGCTGCTCGCCGTCTACACCCTGGTGTTCCAGGTCATCATGAACGCCGGGGTGCCCCGTTTCGGCGTCTACCTGATGTCCGGGCTGCTGATCTGGAACGCGTTCTCCGCCAGCGTCTCCGCGGCCAGCGGCAGCGTGGTCTTCAACGCGAACCTCGTGAAGAAGGTCCGTTTCCCGCTGCCGGTGCTGCCGCTTTCCGCGGTGGGGTTCGCGATCGTCCACTTCGTCCTGCAGCTCGCCGTGCTCTTCGTGGTGGTCGCGGCGCTCGGTTACAGCTTCATCGGTTTCCAGCTGCTGTTGCTGGTGCCGGCGTTCGCGGTGGCGATGATCTTCACGGTGGGCCTGGCCATGCTCGTGTCGGCGCTCAACGTCCGATACCGCGACACCGAGCACCTGCTGGAGGTGGCGCTGCTCGCGTGGTTCTGGCTCAACCCCATCGTGTATCCGGTCGGGCTGATCCGTAAACTCCTGCACGAGTGGACGTGGATCTATTTCCTGAATCCGATGGCGACGGTCGTCGCGACCTTCCAGCGGGGAATCTACAAAGGGCCGGCCGTCAACCCCGCGAACGGGCAGGGCATCCTGGCCGACCCCGGGTATCTCTTCTACCTCGAGCATCTTGCCGTCGCGGGCGTGATGTCGCTGGGCCTGCTCTGGCTGGGAACACACGTGTTCCGCCGCATGCAGGCCGACTTCGCCGAGGATCTCTAGAACCCGGCTGAAGCGGCCACGACAACCGTCATGATCGTGTCTGCGGAGGCAGTGAGGAAGGTTTGACAGACGTGCCAGCGCAGCAGTCACCAGCCGGCCCCGCCATGACCGGTGAGGCTTCGGACGCACCGGTCACCCCGGCGCCGGCCCCAGCCCCGGCA
>NZ_CEVIVC010000060.1:5435-9449 GCF_982290645.1 Protofrankia sp. CiP1_Cm_nod4 | reverse complement strand
CCCACGACCAGCCTGGCATCCGCGGCGGACGCGGCGAGCCCGGTGGACGCGGCAGGTCCGGTGGACGCGGCAGGTCCGGCGTCCATGGTGGGCGCCCCGGCGCCCGAGGCCGCCCCGGGGGGCCCGTCGGCTGCCCCGGTGGTGATCCGGGCGACCGGTGTGAGCAAGAAGTTCGTCTCCTACCACCGGCGGGCGACCAGCCTCAAGGAGCTGTTCGTCCGCCGCGGGCAGGCCAGCGGGGACGACTTCTGGGCGCTGCGCGACATCGACGTGGAGATCGGCAACGGCCAGACGGTGGGGCTCGCCGGGGCGAACGGCTCCGGCAAGTCCACGCTGCTGAAGGTGCTGGCCGGCATCCTGCGCCCGACCCACGGCGAGGTCTCGGTCAACGGGCGGATCGCCTCCCTGCTGGAGCTCGGCGCCGGCTTCAACGGCGAGCTGACCGGGCGGGACAACGTCTACCTCAACGCGTCCCTGCTCGGCCTGTCCCGCCGCGAGATCGACCGGATGTTCGACTCGATCGTCGACTTCGCCGAGCTCCCCCACAAGATCGACGACGAGGTCAAGCACTACTCGTCCGGCCAGTACGTCCGGCTCGGGTTCGCCGTGGCCGTCCACGTCGACCCGGACGTCCTGCTGGTGGACGAGGTGCTGGCGGTCGGGGACGAGGCCTTCCAGAAGAAGTGCCTGGCGAAGATCGAGGAGTTCCGGCGGCAGGGGCGCACGATCCTGTTCGTCACGCACTCCCTGGACCTGGTCGAGAGCATCTGCGACCGGGTCCTGGTCCTGGAATCCGGTTCGATGATCTTCGACGGCGCGCCGGAGATCGGCACCCGGCTGCTGCGGCAACGCCTGGGCAGCCTGCCCTCGGACGGGCCCGTGCCCTACGACGTCGCCGCCGTCCGGCCCGTCCTGGCGACCTTCGCCAGGGACCCTGGGGGGCCGTCCCAGGTCCAGTTCGACCCGGGTGAGAAACTGACCGTCTCCCTGACCCTCGACCTCACCCTGGACGCGCCGGAACGGATCTACCTGCACGTCTACGTTCTCGGCCAGCACGATCTGCCGATCTGGCTGATGGAGACGCCCGTCGGCGGCATACCGAGCAGACCCGGCCTGCTCACCGTGGACTTCACCGTGCCGAAAATCCCCGAGCTGCTGGGCGCGTTCGCGATCAGCGTGCACGTCTCCGATGCCGCCACCGGCGCCCCGGTCACCAAGCGCCGCTTCGACGACCTGTTCGGGATCAGCGGCCCGCAGGCCGGTGGCCTGCTCAAAGTCGACTACGAGGCGAGGGCCCGCGGATGAGCGACCCGACCACCCCCGGCCCGGCCCCCGGGCCGAACACCGAGTCCGCCAGCGCGTCCAGCAGCCCGGCCAGCCCGGCCAGCGCGTCCAGCAGCCCGGCCACCGCGCCCGCCAGCCCGGCCAGCGCGTCCAGCAGCCCGGCCGGCGCGCCCGCCAGCCCGGTCAGCACGTCCAGCAGCCCGGCCACCGAGTCCAGCAGCCCGGCCGGCGCGCCCGCCAGCGCGTCAGCCGCCCTGGGCGTCACACCCACCGACCTGACCAGCGCGGCCGGCGACCCGGCCGTCGCCGCCACCGGCCCGGACACCACGCCCGCCGGCCCGGAGGCCGAGCCGGCCAAGCCGCTGGTGACCGTCGTCATCGTCAACTGGAACGGTGCGCACCTGCTGCCGGCCTGCCTGGACGGCCTGGCCAAGCAGGTGACCGGCTTCGCCTTCGAGACGTGGGTGGTCGACAACGCGTCGCAGGACTCCTCCCGGGCGCTGCTGGCCGAGCGCTACCCGTGGGTCCGGCTGGTGCCCTCCGAGACCAACCTCGGCTTCGCCGGCGGCAACAACCTCGCGCTACGCGCGGTCACCACCGAGTACGCCGCCCTGCTCAACAACGACGCGGTGCCCGAGCCGGACTGGCTGGCCAACCTGCTGGCGCCGTTCGACGCCCCCGGCGGCGACCGCCTGGGTGCGGTCACCGGCAAGGTCGTCTTCCTCCCCCGCTTCCTACGGCTGCGGCTGTCGACGCCGGCCTTCACCCCCGGCCCGCACGACCCGCGCGAACTCGGCGTCCGGGTGTCGTCGGTGACCGTCGACGGCCGGGAGGTGCTACGGGAGGTCCTGTGGGAGAAACTGACCTTCGGCGCCGAGGGCGGCCGGGACGCGCCGTTCTTCTGGACCCGCGGTGACGGCGAGCTGTGCGTCCCGGTCCCGGAAGGGGGCCCGGTCACGCTCGGTTTCACCTGGGCCGGCCAGGCACCCAAACCGGTCACGCTGAGCTGGGACGGCGGGTCGGTCACGCTGGACGCCGGCGCCGAACCGTCCACGGTGGAGTTCACCGTCCCGGACGGCGTGGCGCGCGTCGATGTGATCAACAACGTCGGCGGGATCGTGCTGCGCGACGGGTACGGCGCCGACCGCGGCTACCAGCAGGTCGACACCGGCCAGTTCGCCCGGGCCGAGGAGGTTTTCACCGCCTGCGGCAACGGCATGGCGATCCGCACCCAGCTTGGGCGCGAGCTCGGCTGGTTCGACGACGACTTCTTCCTCTACTACGAGGACACCGACCTGTCCTGGCGGATCCGCGCCCGCGGCTACACGATCCGTTACATACCGGACGCGGTGCTGCGGCACGTCCACTCGGCGTCCAGCGTCGAGTGGTCGCCGCTGTTCGTCTTCCACACCGACCGTAACCGGCTGCTGATGCTCACCAAGGACGCGAGCGCCCGGATCGCGCTGGCGGCGGTGGCCCGCTACCCGCTGACGACCGCGTCCATCGCGCTGCGGACGCTGCGCCAGGCGTGGGCCGCGCGCAGCCGCCCCCCGCTGCGCCCGACCTGGCTGCGGCTGACGGTCATCGCCTCCTACCTGCGGCTGCTGCCGGCCATGCTGGCCCGCCGCCGGGCGATCTCACGCACCGCCTCGACCCGCCGCCACGAGCTGGAGAACTGGCTGGTGCGACGATGACGACCGGACCGACGACACCACCGACGGCAACACCGGCGGCACCGGCACCGGCACCGGCGGCAACACCGGCGGCCACGACGACACCGGCACCGCCCGCGACAGCGCAGGCGACCGCAACGCGGCCGGTCGCCGCCGAGGCCACCGCTCGGCACCCGGCTGACACGCGGCGGCCGGCAGCCAAGCCGGCCAGCGGCATCCGGGCCGCCGTCTACAACAGGTTCTGGCACTCCATGGGCGGCGGGGAACGCCACAACGGCATGATCGCCGAGGTGCTCGCGGCCGAAGGCGCCGAGGTCGACCTGCTGGGGCATTCGGCGGTCGACCTGGACGCGCTCGGTGCCCACCTCGGGCTCGACCTGTCCGGCTGCCGGTACCGCCTGCTGCCCGACCGGGGCGACGACGCCGTCGCCGAGATCAGCGCCGAGTACGACCTGTTCGTCAACGGCTCGTACATGAGCCGGCTGGTCCCCCGCTCGAGGCACTCGGCGTACCTGTGCTTCTTCCCGACACCGGCCGATCACGACGCGGCGGCGTGGCGCCGGGCCGCGATCCGCGCCGGCAGCCCGTTCCTGCGAGGCGTGCGCCCGGCGGTCGGGTACGGGACGGGCTGGTATCCGCCCGAGGGCGGCCGCCGCCGGCAGTGGGTCTGGTCGAACGGCGCGGGGGTCCTCTCGGTCGCCCCCGGCGGCGACCGGGTGCTGCACGCCGACGTCGGCCGGCCCGGGGCGTCCGGGACGGTACGGCTGCGCGTCCTCGACGCGGCCGGGCAGGCCCTCGCCGACGTCGAGGCCGGCGCCGTGTTCACGCCGGTCGCCGTGCCGCTGCCCGCCTCGTCCACCGGAACCGAGCTGACCCTGGTCAGCGAGACGTTCACCCCCGCGGCGACGGACGCTCCAGGCACGCCGGACGCACCGGACGCACCGGACGCACCGGATGAATCAGGCATCCCGGACACATCATCAGGCACGCCAGGTACGCCCGACGAACTGGGCACACCATGCCCTCCAGGCGACGCGTCAGGCACTGCGACTCCCCC
>NZ_CEVIVC010000060.1:0-5089 GCF_982290645.1 Protofrankia sp. CiP1_Cm_nod4 | reverse complement strand
GAGACAGGCCAGCCGGACGGGACAAGCCGGCCGGACGGGGCGGGCCGGCCACCGGCGGGCGGTGGCGGCGCGGCGGCCTCCCGGGACGTCCGCCAGCTCGGGGTGGCGCTCAGCCGGCCGCGGGTGGCCGACCGGCGCGAGGGCGTCCGGGCCCGGGTGGCGCTGCGTTTCCCCTGGCTGCTCACGGACCCGCGTGACCTCGGCTATCTCGACGCCTACGACGTGGTCATGGCGAACTCGGTCTACACCCGGGACTGGATCCGCCGGCTGTGGCACACCGACGCCGACATCCTCTACCCGCCGATCCAGGTGGCGTGCCTGACCCCGGCGCAGGAGCGGGAACCGTCGGTGCTGACCGTCGGCCGTCTGTTCGCCCCCGGTCTGGGGCACGCCAAACGGCAGCTGGAGATGGTGCGCTGGTTCGGTGAGCTGTACCGCTCGGGCGCACTGCCCGACTGGCGGATGCACGTCGTCGGCGGCTGCGAGGACTCCCAGCTCCCCTACCTGGAGCGGATCCGGGACGCCGCCCGCGGCCTGCCGGTGGAGATCCATCCGAACGCCCCGCGGCACGAGGTGGAACGGCTGCTGTCCACCTGCTCGGTGTTCTGGTCCGCGACCGGCTACGGGGAGGACGTCGACCGCCGCCCGTGGACGGCCGAGCACTTCGGGATGACCACGGTCGAGGCGATGGCCGGCGGATGCGTCCCCGTGGTGATCGACAGCGCCGGCCAGCGCGAGATCGTCCGCCACGGGCTCGACGGCTTCCGCTGGACCTCCCCGCAGCAGCTCGCCTCGTTCACCCGGCGTCTCGCCACCGAGGACGCCATGCGCCGGCGGCTCGCGGCAAGCGCGGCCGCCCGCGCCCAGGAGTACGCGGACGCGGCGTTCGCCACCCGCTGGCGCGACATCGCCACCCGCCACCACCTCTACAGGCAGACCATGGCGGACAGAGCCTAATCACTTTCAGTGATCGCTCCCCGTTCAGCAGAAAAACAACAGAGCGGGCAACGGCGAACAACATCGTCACGATCCGGGGACTTCGAGCCCTGGAGCGTCTCACCATGGAGAACCACTCGATCACCTTTGGCGATCGTGCGCCAACAGGATGGACAGCACCAGGGAGTACCGACCACCGAGAGACACCAACCGGCGGGACCATTCACGCCGACCGCCGGGGGCTACCGGCGGCGCTGCCCGACGGCCCGCTGCCCGGCGGCGTCCCCAGGCGGCTGTGGTACTCACGGACGTACCCGTGGAGAGGAGCGAGCCCGATGCGGGTCATCCTGGACGGAACGCCCCTGCTCGGCCCGCGCACCGGGGTGGGCCACTACACCGGCCACCTGCTCGCCGAACTACCGTCACTGCCCGGCCTGGACGTCGCCGCGACCGCGTTCACCTGGCGTGGGCTCGACGGGTTCGCCCCGGCGCTGCCACCGGGCGTGCGGCCGGCCGCGCGCCGCGTCCCGGCCCGGCTCATGCACGAGGCGTGGGCACGCACCGACACGCCGAAGCTGGAATGGCTGGCCGGCGCGGCCGACGTGGTGCACGCCACGAACTTCGTCCTGCCGCCGCTGCGCCGCGCCCACGGCGTGCTGACCATCCACGATCTCGCCTATCTCAAGCTCACGAACACCGTCTCCGCCGCCTCCGCCCGCTACCGGGAGCTGGTCCCGCGCGGCCTGCGCCGGGCCGCCGCCGTCGTCACCCCGAGCGCGGCGATCGCCGCCGAGGTCGTCGACACCTACCGGCTGGATCCGGCGATCGTGACCGCGACACCGCTCGGCGTGGACGCGGCCTGGTTCGACGCGTCCCCGCCGTCCGCGCGCTGGCTCGCCGCCCATGGTCTGCCCGAGCGGTATCTGCTGTTCGTCGGCACCCTTGAGCCACGCAAGAACCTGCCGACCCTGCTGGCGGCGGTCCGCGGCCTGCACGCCGAGGTCTCCGACGCGCCGCCGCTGCTGCTGGTCGGGCCGTCCGGCTGGGGGCCGGCGCTCGACCGGTCGCGGCTGCCGGCCGGGGCGGTCGTCACCACCGGCTACCTGCCGACGAACCAGCTCCGCCGGCTGGTCGCCGGGGCCGCCGCCCTGTGCTTCCCCTCGTTCTACGAGGGGTTCGGCCTGCCGCCGCTGGAGGCACTGGCGGCCGGGACCCAGGTGGTCGCCGCCGACATCCCCGCTGTCCGGGAGGTCCTCGGCCCGCTGGCCGGCAAAGGCGTACGACTCGTCCCGCCGATGGACACCGAGGCATTGACCGACGCGCTGATCGGCGCGCTCAAGGAGGATGCCGACCCGGCCCCGGGCCGCTCCCACGCCCGGACGTTCACCTGGCGCCGCACCGCCGAACGCACCGCCGCCGTCTACGCCTCCCTCACCTGACCCACCCCGCCCCGCAGGCGGATTCCATCCGCGCGCACCGTAGGTGGATTCCGTCATCACAGCAACGCTTTCCACCTACAGCAGCGGAAGCCGTAGGTGAAAAGCGTTGTGATGACGACGGTTTTCACCTACAGCTTCCGCGCCTATAGGTGTCATATCGCCCCACTTCATGGGTCTCACAGGTCACGGGCGTACCGTTCGCTGTTGATCTCAGCGTTTCGTCGTAATCGATCATCCGGCGGACAGTTCCCGGATCACACGCCGGAACAGCAGCGACCCGGAGCCGGTGGGCCAACACCCGCTCCGGGTCCTGATCCCCAACCCTGCGCAGAAAGGAGTCAGAGACCCATGGAAATGATCCCAAACAGTCGTCGGCCTGGTCGTAGCGAGTCGCATTTCAATGGCTTGTTGATGGCGGACCCGGCGGAGTCAGCCCGTGTCAAGCTGCCCCCGCCGGACTCGGACCTATACATTCTCCGGTCAGCGCTGGTGCTGCCGGCCAGCGGAGGCGATCAGCGGACGTTCGCGCTTCTCTCCCCTCCGGACGGGACGGCCGGGACAGAACCCCGAGGGGAAGTCCGTGGGCTTACCGTCACCGGGTATGGCTGGGCAGCACATGGTGTGTCTGTCCGCCAAATCGCACAACCTTGATCGTTGCCCAGGACCTCCGACACACCGATAATCGAGGGAGGCCGTGGGAAACATCGACATCTCGCCGACCTGTACAAACGTTATAGATCATGGATTTTGGCGCGATTGTCCACAGACCCCCGTTGTCCACAGACCCCCGTCGGAGATTAGAGGACGATCTTGTATCGTCGCAGGTCAGCAGGGGTGAAAACTATGGTACGGTTCCCGCACAGGCAAGATCCGAGTCGGATTACAACACGAACAACACGCCGGTCTCCCAACCGACATGCAGGGCGGGCGGCAGAGCCGACGTACCGTCGGGCACGGCGTGCCGGTGCCGCGTGCAGGCGTCGCATGGCAGTCCCGCCGGGTCCCGTTCCCGGGCGCGGCGGGTGTGGCGCGCCTTCTGCGGCGATTTGAAGGGGCGCCCCTGAAGCCGTGCAGGACTTTGGCGGCGATCTTTCTTCGGTGCGTGTGTCCTGGTCAGGCGGCCGGTTGCTGGACAGACGAGATGACCTGGTCCGGGGTGTCGAGCCAGAACGTCTGCCCTTCGGGGGTGACGATCAGGCCGAAGCGGGTGTGATCGGGCTGGCCGGTGCCGATCCACCAACGGTAGGTGGCTTCCAGTTCATCCCACAGGTGGCGTGGTCCCTGGTGGTAGACCTTGTGAACGTCCGTGCCGGGAACGATGGTGGCCCACGATCCGGATGCGTAGTGCGACAGCAGCATGATGCCATCGGCCCTGAGCCCGGTCACCCAACCGGGAAGGCGGGCGCCGAAGGCGAACCCGGTCTCAAAGTCGGCAAACGGCTCAGGGTGGTAGATCTGCGTTGTTGTGATCTGGACGCCATCTGGTTCTTCGTCGTAGTAGGCGGCGCTTTCCGGGCTGTATACCCGCCACAATGCCCTGTCGTTCCGCTGGTTGCGTAGCCGCATGAACCCGGTGCTGCCGTGGCAGCGGCCCCGAGCGGTGCCGTCATCGCCGACGGTGAGGCAGGCGAACGCCTGGCATTCGTCGAAGCCGGCGACGAGAGGGAGCACGATTTTCCCGCCGGGTCGGGTCTGCTCCACCCATGCGTACGGCACCCGCAGCGCACTCGCGGTGCATATGACCCGTTCGTAGGGGGCGTTCTCGGCGTATCCGAGGGCACCGTCGCCGGTGACCACCGTGACCGGCAGGCCGGTCCTGGCGAGGACGGTCCGGGCGTGCCGGGCAATCTTCTCGTCCATCTCGATGGTGGTGACATGCCCGGGTGCCGCCCTCTCGGCGATCAGTGCGGCGTTGTAGCCGGTTCCCGTGCCGATCTCCAGGACGTCTGTGCCGTGGTGGACGTCGAGCAGACCGAGCATCGCGTCCATGACCGCGAGAGCGCTGGAAGAGCTGGTCGGGAAGGTGCCGGTACCGTCTTCGTCGAGTTTTCCATCGTCGACCTGAGTGACGATCGCATCATCGCTGTCGACCAGCCTCGACCAGACGTCCGGATCATCAGCCCGGTTGATCGGATACATGGAGCTGCCTTCTCCCCGATGAACCCAGATCACGGGCGGGATGAAATCGGCCCGATTCATACCGTTCCCTTCCCATTACATCTGTCACAGTTCTTGATCTCGGTTGCGGCCTTTCCGCTTCGGCCGTCATAAACAACCGTGATAGTTCCGGTGCCGTTACACTTCGGACAGGTCTGGGGTTGCGAGTGTTTCCCCATTGCACTCCTTGAACAACTGTGGAGAAAACCGGCGGCGACCTGTCAGCCCGAGTCGGCGCCCCTGTTTCTCCGGGTGTGCCGTGCGACGCGGTGGCGGGCCCGGTGAGATCGCGGTGGTTCGTGGCGGCCTCCTCGCCCCCGGACACCGACGTGCCCGCCGGAACCTGCCACGGAGAGCACCGGAGAATCAGCGTAGCCG
Source organism: Protofrankia sp. CiP1_Cm_nod4 (assembly GCF_982290645.1). Classification (NCBI taxonomy): domain Bacteria; kingdom Bacillati; phylum Actinomycetota; class Actinomycetes; order Frankiales; family Frankiaceae; genus Protofrankia; species Protofrankia sp. CiP1_Cm_nod4. Next base: position 179 of record NZ_CEVIVC010000060.1, on the reverse strand, counting down.
GCTATGGCGCGCCCACCTGTACCGCACCGCCTTGGCCGCCCCCGAAACCGCCGAACAGATCTACGCCCCGTTCCGGGTAGCAGCGGTTTTCTGCCCGCGGCTGACGACGGAGGTGGGCGGGGGCTCTCGTAGCCTCCAGGGGTGGTGGACGCACTCGACGGGCCGGCGTCCGTCAGCCG
>NZ_CEVIVC010000059.1:28058-30801 GCF_982290645.1 Protofrankia sp. CiP1_Cm_nod4 | reverse complement strand
CCGTTGGCCCCGTCCCCGAGAGATTGGCCCCGTCCCCGAGGAGAGGCCCTTCCCGGGGACAGGGTCTGCTTGTGGGTGCTAGAGTCCGAAATGTGCGCTCCCGGTCAATCATGTCGTGCGACATGCGGGGGTACCCGGCGCGCCCGTTCGTGGACGAGGCCTGTTGTCCCGCCTGACGGCCGTTGGTGATGTTCGTAATCCATGTGGCCGTGACCCGGCGGTCGCGTCCGTCCCGGTATGAGTGCTAACGCGGCCTGTCCGGCGCAGCCGCCCATCTCCGGGGAGGATCACGTTCCATGTCAGCAGAGAGCTGGTCGTTCGAGACCCGCCAGATCCACGCCGGCGCCCAGCCGGATCCGACGACCGGCGCCCGCGCCGTGCCGATCTACCAGACGACGAGCTACGTCTTCCGGGACACCGACCACGCCGCCGCGCTGTTCGCCCTCGGTGAGACCGGCAACATCTACACCCGGATCGGGAACCCCACGCAGGACGTCTTCGAGCAGCGGATCACCGCGCTCGAAGGGGGCGTGGGAGCGCTCGCGCTGTCCTCGGGCCAGGCCGCCGAGACCCTGGCGATCCTGAACCTCGCCGAGGCCGGCGACCACATCGTGACCTCGGCGAGCCTGTACGGCGGCACGTACAACCTGTTCCACTACACGCTGCCCAAGCTGGGCATCCAGGTCAGCTTCGTCGAGGACCCGGACGACCTCGACGCCTGGCGCGCCGCGATCGCCCCGAACACCCGGGCGTTCTACGGCGAGACGATCGGCAACCCCAAGGGGGACGTGCTCGACACCGCCGGGATCGCCGAGGTCGCGCACGCCGCCGGTATCCCGCTCATCGTCGACAACACCCTGGCCACGCCCTACCTCTACCGGCCGTTCGAGCACGGCGCCGACATCGTCGTGCACTCGGCGACGAAGTTCATCGGCGGCCACGGCACCGCGATCGGCGGCGTGATCGTCGACGGCGGGCGGTTCGACTTCGGCGCGTCGGGCCGGTTCGCGAACTTCACCACGCCCGACCCGAGCTATCACGGGCTGGTCTACTGGGACGTCCTCGGCCATGGCTCCTTCATCGCCAAGGCGCGCGTCCAGCTGCTGCGCGACATCGGCGCGGCGATCTCGCCGTTCAACTCGTTCCTCCTGCTCCAGGGTCTGGAGACGCTCTCCCTGCGGATCGAGCGGCACACCGCCAACGCCCAGCGGGTGGCCGAGTGGCTCCAGGCGCGGGACGAGGTGAGCTGGGTCAACTACCCGGGGCTTGCGTCGTCGAGGTGGTACGACCGGGCCCAGCGGGTGCTGCCGAAGGGCGCCGGCGCGATCCTGTCGTTCGGGATCGTCGGCGGTGCCGAGGCGGGCCGGAAGTTCGTCGAGGGCGTGGAGCTGTTCAGCCATCTGGCCAACGTCGGCGACGTACGTTCGCTGATCATCCACCCGGCCACCACGACGCACTCGCAGCTCACCGAGGCCGAGCAGGCGAGCACCGGGGTGACCCCCGACCTCGTCCGCCTCTCCGTCGGGATCGAGGGCATCGACGACATCCTCGCGGACCTCGACGCCGGCTTCCGTGCCGCCAAGGGCTGACAGCGCCAGCCCGGACGGGGCGGTGGGCGAGCGCCTGCCGCCCGTCTCCGGCGGGTGGCGGGCCGGGCGCGACCCGGCCGGGGCACGCCGGTTCGTCGAGCTGCCCGGCCCGGTCGAACTGGAGAGCGGGGCGTCGCTACCCGGCGTGACAGTGGCCTATGAGGCGTGGGGGCGGCTCGACCCGACGGCGTCCAACGCCCTGCTGGTCCTGCACGCGCTGACCGGTGACAGCCACGCCGCCGGCCCGGCCGGCCCGGGGCACGCCAGCCGCGGCTGGTGGGATGCGATGATCGGTCCGGGCCGGCCGCTGGACACCGAACGCTACTTCGTCGTGTGCCCGAACGTCCTGGGCGGCTGCCAGGGGACGACCGGCCCGTCCTCGGCCGCCGCGGACGGGCGGCCCTGGGGCAGCCGCTGGCCGCGGATCACCATCGGTGACCAGGTGCTGGTGGAGGCGCTGCTGGCCGACGCGCTCGGGATCCGGCGCTTCGCCGGCGTGGTCGGCGGGTCGATGGGGGGGATGCGCGCCCTGGAATGGGCGCTGCGCCACCCCGGCCGCGTCGCCAGGGCGGTGGTCGTCGCCTGCGGGGCGGCGGCGACCGCCGAGCAGATCGCCCTGTACTCCACCCAGATCGCGGCGGTCACCGCCGACCCCGGCTGGCACGGCGGGGACTACCACCACCAGCCCGCCGGTGCCGGCCCCCACACGGGGATGGGGCTGGCCCGCCGGATGGCCCAGGTCAGCTACCGCAGCGAGCGGGAGCTCGCCGGCCGCTTCGGCAACCGGGCGCAGCCCGACGGCCGTTTCGCGGCCGAGTCCTACGTCGAGCATCACGCGGACAAGCTCGTCCGCCGGTTCGACGCGGGCAGCTACGTGGCCCTGACCCGGGCGATGATGACCCAGAACGCCGGCCACGGCCGGGGCGGGGTGGCCGCGGCGCTGGCGCGCTGCCCGGTGCCGGTCGCGGTGGCCGGCGTCGACTCCGACCGGCTCTACCCGCTGTACCTCCAGCGTGAGATCGCCGATGCGGTGCGGGTGCCCGCCCTGGCCGGCCGGCTCGCGGTGATCCGGTCGCTGTACGGGCACGACGCGTTCCTGCTGGAGGCCGACCAGGTCGCGGACGTCATCCGGGAGGCGTTGGACGCCGCGCCCG
>NZ_CEVIVC010000059.1:6629-27757 GCF_982290645.1 Protofrankia sp. CiP1_Cm_nod4 | reverse complement strand
CGGGCGCGGCAGCGATCACGCCTACACCGGGGCCTACAACGGACCGGGGCCTACAGCGGGATGTTGCCGTGGCCCGCGGTACCTGCCGGGGCGGCGGCGATGGCCTGGGCGACCGCCGCCCTGGTGTCCGCCGGGGTGACCACGGCGTCCACCACGCCCAGCTCCACCGCGCGGTCGATCCCGCCGACCACGCGCACGTGCTCGGCGGCGAGCTCGGCGACCACCTCCGGACGGCGCTGGGTCGGGACCTCGGCCAGCTCGCGCCGGTGGAGGATCCCGACGGCGGCCTCGGCGCCCATCACCGCCACCTCCGCGGTCGGCCAGGCGAACACGGCCGTCGCGCCCAGGCTGTGCGAGTTCATGGCGACATAGGCGCCACCGTAGGCCTTGCGGGTGACGACGGTGACCCGGGGCACGGTGCACTCGGCGAACGCGTACAGCAGCTTCGCGCCGCGCCGGACCACACCGTCCCACTCCTGGCCCACACCGGGCAGGTAGCCGGGGACGTCGACCAGGACGACCAGCGGCACGCCGAAGGAGTCGCACATCCGCACGAAGCGGGACGCCTTCTCCGCGGACGTGGCGTCCAGGCAGCCGCCGCGGCGCAGCGGGTTGTTGGCGACCACGCCCACCGTCCGGCCGCCGAGCCGGCCCAGGGCGGTGACGATGTTCGGTGCCCAGCGGGGGTGCAGCTCGACCACGTCGTCGTCGAGGATGCCCGCCACCAGCGGGCGGACGTCGTAGGCGCGGCGCGGCGACTCCGGCAGCAGGTCACCGAGCTCGCGGGCCTCCACCGCGGCGATGCCGCCCTGCTCGCCGAGCAGCGCGCACAACCGGCGGGTCCGGGCGACGGCGGCCTCGTCGGAGTCGCAGGTGACGGCGACGACCCCGCTGCGGCGTGCGTGCACGTCGGGCCCGCCCAGGCTGTCGGCGGTGCAGTCCTCACCGGTCACCGTCCGTACGACGTCCGGGCCGGTGACGAAGACCTTGGCGGCCGGGCCCATCACGACGATGTCGGTCAGCGCGGGGCCGTAGGCGGCGCCACCGGCGGCGGCGCCGAGCACCAGGGAGATCTGGGGGATCCGCCCGGAGCTGCGGACCGTGGCCGCGAACACCCGGCCGACCCCGTCGAGGGAGGCCACTCCCTCCCGCAGCCGGGCCCCGCCGGAATGCCAGATCCCGACCACCGGGCGGCGCAGGCGGGCCGCCGCCTCGATGGCGTCGACGATCCGCGTGCAGCCCTCGCGTCCCATCGCGCCGCCCTGGATGGCCGCGTCGGTGGCGAAGGCCACCACCGGGCTGCCCTCGACGGTGCCCACTCCCGCCAGCACGCCGGAGGTGTCCGCGGCGGCGAAGGGCTCGAAGGTGCCGGGGTCGAAGAACTGGGCCAGCCGGGCCGACGGGGCACGCGGGTCGGTGCGTTCGAGCGTGGAGAGACTCACCGTTTATCTCCTTGGGATCCCTGGGTCAGTGACGAGAGCAGGCGAGCGCCCGCGGGCCGCGCCGCGGCCGGTGGGCTCATCGGATCATCGTTCCCGTTTGCGACCGGACGGGTCCTCACGGTTTTCTGTCGTAGTCACCCGTAATTTCCCGTTGTTTATGTCGGACAGCGGCCGGGGCATGTGATCCGCTGGTTGTCAGCACGAAAAAAGCAGGCGGAGAGAAGGAGCGGAGAAAAGAAGAGAAAGCGGAGGAACCAGAACAGGGAAAGCGGGGCGGAGAACCGGCACCCGCGCGCAGGAGCACCCGGCCACCGACCGCGCCGGCCGGATGCGACGGTCGGTACCGGGTGTTCGCCATGAACATCCGGCTGAACGGGCTAGCTGAACGGACTGACTGGACAGGACGCGAACCGGCCGGGCGGAATCACCGACAGGGTGGATGCCGGGTCCGGTGACCAGCGGTGGGACGCGTCGTTCCCGTCAGGGTGCCGGTGGGACGCCGGGGCGGCCCGGCCGGTCGGTCGGCCCGGCCGGTCGGCCGGGCCGCGCTCAGGGGGTGAAGACGAGACAGACGTCGTGCCCGCCGAAACCGAACGAGTTCGACAGGACCGCGCCCGCGGGGATGGCACGGTTGTCGATGGACACCACGTCGAGGTCGATCTCGTCGTCGAGAGCGTCGAGGTTGCGGGTGGCCGGCACGACCCTGTCCCGCAGGGTGAGGACGGCTATCACCGCCTCGACCGCCCCGGCCGCCCCGAGCAGGTGCCCGGTCATGGACTTGGTGGAGGTCACCGCCACCCCGTCCAGGGTGTCCCCGAGCGCGGCCCGCAGCGCGTGGGCCTCGGCGACGTCCCCGATGGGGGTGGAGGTGCCGTGGGCGTTGATGTGCACGAGGTCGGCCGGGGTCAGCCCGCCGGAGTGCAACGCCGCCCGCACGGCCCGCGCCGCGCCGGCGCCGCTGGGCTCGGGGGCGGTCACGTGGTAGGCGTCCGCGCTGGTCCCGGACCCGGCCAGGGTGGCGTACACCCGCGCGCCGCGGGCGGCGGCGTGCTCGGCGGACTCCAGGACGAGGGCACCGGCGCCCTCCCCGAGGATGAACCCGTCCCGTCCCTTGTCGAACGGCCGGGATGCCGCCTGCGGGGCGTCGTTGCGTCGGGACAGGGCCTGCATCTGGGCGAACCCGGCGAGCGGCAGCGGGTGGATCGCCGCCTCCGACCCGCCGGTGATGGCCACGTCCGCCCGGCCGGCCCGGATCATGTCCAGGGCGTAGCCGATGGCCTCCGCTCCCGACGCGCACGCGCTGACCGGGGCGTGCACCCCCGCCCGGGCGGTGAAGGCCAGCCCCACGGTGGCGGCCGGGCCGTTGGGCATGAGCATCGGCACCACGTGCGGGGAGACCCGGCGTGGGCCCCGCTCGCGCAGTACTTCGTACTGGTTGAGCAGGGTCAGCACCCCACCGATACCGGAGCCGACCACCGCGGCGAGCCGTTCGGGGTCGACCTCGGGCGTTCCGGCGTCGGCCCACGCCTCCCGGGCGGCCACCAGAGCCAGCTGCTGCACGCGGTCGAGGGTGCGTGCCTCCAGCCGCTCCAGCGGGGGTTCCACCGCGGCGGGCGCGGCGATGTGGACCGGAAGCTGCTCGACCCACTCGTCGGTCAGCCGGCGCACACCGGAGCGGCCCGCGAGCAGGCCCTCCCACGTGGAGGCGACGTCGCCGCCGAGAGGGGTGGTTGCCCCGAGGCCGGTGACGACGACCTGCCTGGGGGTCGCGGTCACGCGGCGACACCCGCCCGCTGGATGTAGGACACCGCGTCGCCGACGGTCTTGAGGCTCTTGACGTCCTCGTCAGGGATCTTGACGTCGAACTTCTCCTCGGCGGCGACGACGACCTCGACCATGGACAGCGAGTCGACGTCCAGGTCGTCGATGAACGTCTTGTCCGCGGTGACGTCGGCCGGGTCGACTCCGGCGACCTCCTCAAGAATTGCGGCGAGACCCTCCAGAATATCGGACTGCGACATTGTTTCTCCTGTTCTTCTCTGACGTCACGGACAACACGGGTGGATTTACCCGTGCCATCATCGGCCGAACGTGGTTCCAACTGGTGCGGGCTGTCGGAAGACGCGAACAACCAGGTTCGTGTCGTCCTCGGCCGGTGCGATGAATCCTATGGGCAACGTACGACCTGACCGCAGTAGGTCAGGCCGGCGCCGAAGCCGAACAGCAGGACGGGATCGCCCGGCCGCAGCTGGCCGCCGTCGAGAATCCGGCTGAATGCCAGCGGGATGCTGGCGGCCGAGGTGTTGCCGGACTCGACCACGTCGCGGGCGACCACGGCGTTCGTGGCGCCGATGCCGGTCACCAGCGCGTCGATGATCCTCAGGTTGGCCTGGTGCGGGATGACCCCGGCGAGCTCGGCCGGCGCGACCCCGGCGAGCTCACAGGCGCGCCGGACCGTCGGGGTCAGGGTGATGGCCCACCGGAACACCGTCTGGCCTTCCATGCGGAAGAGGTTGTCGCCGTACCCGGGGACCCTGATGGCGCCGGCCTTCCCGCCGTCGTGGCCCCAGACCGCCGGGCCGATCTCGGTGGTCGGGGCGGGCCCGACCACCGCGGCCCCGGCGCCGTCGGCGAGCAGGATGCAGGTGGAGCGGTCATCCCAGTCGGTGTAGTCCGACAGCCGTTCGGCGGCCACCACCAGGACGTGTCGGGCGCTTCCCACCCGGACCATGTCGGACGCCATCGACAGGGCGTACGAGAAGCCGGCGCAGCCGGCGTTGATGTCGAGCGCGCCCGCGCGCACGGCACCCAGCCGGTGCGCGATCTGCGGCCCGGAGCCCGGGATCTGGGACGGGTTCGTGCAGGTCGCCAGCAGTACAATGTCGAGCTCGGCGGCGTCGATGCCGGCCGCGGCGAGCGCCTTCTCCGCGGCCATCGATCCCATCGCGACGATGGTCTCGTCGGTGTCGGCGATCCGGCGGGTGGCGATGCCGGTCCGCGAGCGGACCCATTCGTCGGACGTCGCGACCCGCTTGGCCAGGTCGTCGTTGGTCACCAGGCGGGCGGGGCGGTAGGTGCCGATCCCCATCAGCCGGGAGCCGTTCACCGCGTCGCTCCCACGAGCCCGTCGGCGGCGGCCGGGCCGCCGCCATCCGGGCCGCCGCCACCCGGCGCGTCTGTGTGGCGGGCGATCAGTTCACGGGCCGCGGGCAGGTCGTCAGGTGTCTTCACAGCGAGGATCTGCACGCCGGTGAGCTCCCTTTTGGCTATGCCTGCCAGCGTCCCGGCGGGTGGTAGTTCCACAATCGCGGTCACCCCGAGATCACGCATACGGGCCAGGCACAGGTCCCACCGCACCGGTGCGGCGACCTGATCGACAAGGTGCTGGACCAGCTCGGGGCCGTTGTTGATGACAGTACCATCGGCGTTGGACAGCTGGGCCACGACAGGCGTCCGCGGGCGCAGCCCGGGGGCGATCCCGGCGAGCTGGTCGGTGGCGGGCCGCATGAAGTGGGTGTGGAAGGCGCCGGCTACGGACAGTGGGCGCAACCGGGTGCGTGGCGGCGGCTCCTCGGCGAGGCGGGCCAGTGCCTCGAGGGAGCCGGCCGCGACGACCTGCCCGGCGCCGTTGCGGTTCGCCGCGGTCAGGCCCAGCCCGCGCAGATGTTCGGTGACCTCGTCCGGGTCGCCGCCCACGACCGCCGTCATACCGGTGGGGACGCGCCGGGCGGCCTCGGCCATGGCCCGGCCGCGCAACGCGACGAACACCAGCGCGCTTTCGGCGTCCAGGGTACCGGCCAGGACAGAAGCGGTGATTTCCCCCACACTGTGGCCGGCGACAAGAAGATTACCCGTCCGGGGAAGGGAAAGCTGTTCGGCGGCGACAAGACCGGTCGCGACGATCAACGGCTGTGCGACGGCGGTGTCGCGGATCGTCTCCGCGGAGCCGTCGCTGCCGACGTCCACAAGGTCGATTCCGACGGCGGCCGACCACCACCGCAGCCGTGGCTCGACACCGCCGATCTCAAGCCAGGGTTTCAGCTGACCGGGAGTCTGGGCACCTTGGCCTGGGGCGAGGATAGCGAGCACCGGACCACCTAACCCTTCCTGACCGCCGGCTGTCGCTGGCGGGCACTCACCGTTGTGCCGTCGGCTCATTGTGGGAGCTCTACAAAGTGATTCGGCCGTCCCATATCTTTATTGCCCATCACCAGGCCGGTGGGGAATTCGGTGACACGGGCGACAAGTGATGGCAACGCGTCCCGCCGGGCCGGGCGCCGGTGCGCCCGTGCCGGTCGCGGCCGGCCCGCGGTCACACCGCGGCGAGCCGGCCCAGGATGAGCGCCACGTGCAGGGTGAACCGTTCCCGGTGGTCCGTCGGGTCGAGCCCGCACGCGTCGGCGGCTTTGCGGAGCCGGTAACGGACCGTGTTGGGATGCAGGTACAGGGCGCGGGCCGTGGCCTCCAGCGAGGCGCCGAGGTCGAGGTAGGCGCCCACCGTTGCCAGCAGCGGCGCCCCCGCCTCCCGCAGCGGCGTGTACACGTCCTCGATCAGGGCGCGGCGGGCTCCGGTGTCGCCGGCGAGGGCCCGTTCCGGCAGCAGCGCCTGCGCGGTCACCGGGCGCGGGGCGGCCGGCCACGCCGCGACCACGTCGGCCGCGGCCAGCGCCGCGTGCGCCGAGGAGGCGGCCGTGGCCAGGTCGGCGGCGACCGGGCCGATGATGACCGGACCGGGCCCGTAGGCCGGCAACAGGGCGTCGACGGCGTCGAGCAGGGCACGGCCGCAGCCGGCGGCGCCGGGCCGGGCCGGCCGCCGCGCGGCGGCGGCGGCGGTCACGAAGTCCCCGCCGACGATGACGACCAGCCGTTCGTGGTGGACGCCGGTGAGCACCTCCAGGCCGGCCCCGCGCCCGAGGCGGTGGACCTGGTCGACGACGACCTCGGGGGAGCGGTCCGGGGTGTCCCCGACGATCACCGCGACGGACGGCGGGTTGCGCCAGCCCAGCGCCGCCGCGCGTGACGGCAGCGCCCGCTCCACCTCGCCGCGCACGACGTGGTCCACGACGAGCGCCTCCAGCCGGGCGTCCCACGCGCCCCGCTCCTCGGCGGCGCGGGCGTAGACGACCGCGCCGGCGAAGGCGATGTCGCGGGAGTAGCGCAGCACGTCGGCGAGCAGCCGCTGCTCGTGCTCGGGGCCGGCCAGCGCGGGCACCTCGGCCTCGATCGCCTCGACCGCCACCCGCACCAGTTCGACCAGGCGGCGGAAGGTCACAGCCCGGACGAGGTCACGGGGAGCGACCCGGAACACGTCCCCGGACAGCTCCCGGGCGTGCTGGGGACTCCGGCACCACTCCACGAACGAGGAGATCCCGGCCTGTACCACCAGCTGGATGTCGGCCCGGTGCCGGGCCGACATGGGCGTGAACCAGGGCAGGACCTCGTGCATGCGGGCCACCGCGCGGCTGGCGAGCATGCCGCTGGAGCGTTCGATCCGCCGGATGACGTCCTCGACCGCCGGGTCGGCCGCGGGCGACGGAGTGGCGTCGGCGTCCGGCAGCGGCCGTGTCACCGCCCACCATTGTCGGTCATTGTTTTCTCCATCGGTTTTCCCGGGGCCCCGGGCGGCGTGCGCGGGGCCGCCGGCATATGTCCGGCGCCGGTGTGCCCGGTGCCGGTATGTCTGAAGTTGGCCTGTCTAGAGCTGGTCGTTGAAGCGGCTGGTCCAGTTGTGGACGTTCGCGACGTATGCTCGCGTCTCGGCGAAATCGGGAACTCCGCCGGCATCGCGGACAGCCGCGGGTCCCGCATTATAGGCGGCCAGGATCAACGAGACACGGTCGCCGGGCAGTTTCTGGACGAGCTGGGCCAGGTGGGCGTCGTAACGCGCGGCGGAAAGGATGGCGTCCGCCGGTTCCAACGGGTCGGCCGCGCCGTCGGCATTGCCGTCGACACCGAACTGTTCCCAGGTGCCGGGCAGGAACTGCATCATGCCGCGGGCACCCGCGCGGGACACCGCGTCGCGGTTGAACTTGCTCTCCACCCGGGCCTGGGCCGCGAGCTGGGCCGCGGTGAGGACACCGTAGACCGCCGCGGCGTTCTGGAAGAGGGGGATCAGGTCGCGCGGGACTCTTGACGCCGACCGGGAGGAGATACTCTCCCCACAGCTGGTGAGGACCGTGCTCAGGCAGGTCGCGGCCACGAGCAGGACCAGTATCTGCGGGGCGCCGCACGACGGGTGCCGCCGGGAGGCACCGCGTACCCGCCAGGACCGGCCGGGCCGGTGGTACGGGCGGGGCGGTGTCGCGTCCACCACCCCATTGTGCTGGGTGGTCCGGCCGGCTGTACGGGCCCGGTAACACCGGTTGGTGCCAGCGGTTCGCATGGGATGTCCGCCGCCCCGCTCAGCCGGTCAGGTTGGCCCGCAGCGAGCGGAGCGCGTCGTCGGGCACGCCGGCGTGCCGGGCCCACCCGGCCGCGCCGCCCCAGGTGTCGTCGAGCGCGGTGAGGAAGCGGCTGATGACCTCCGGCCGGCAGCTCATGCCGTCCGCCCTGGCGCCGCTGCGGGCCCGGTCGTAGGTGGGACGCCTGGCCAGCCGGCGGTCCACCCGGTCGATCCGCTCGTTGCTCGCGACATAGTCGGCGATGACCGCGTCCCGTTCGACCCCGGCGATGTCGAGCACGACGGCGGCCAGCACGCCTGTGCGGTCCTTGCCCGCGGCGCAGTGGAACAGCGCCGGCAGGCGGCCGGGGTCCGCGAGCAGCCGCAGGGCGCCGGCGACCGCGTCGGGTGCCCCGCGCAGGTAGTCGAGGTAGTGCTCGACCCGGTCCTGCGAGGCGCGGTCGGCGACGATCAGGGGGTAGCGCGGGTCGTCGGCCATCACGAACTCGCCGGGGAGGAACGACAGGTTGTGGTAGGCGACATCCTCCTCCGCCAGCGGGCCGCGGCCCTCCCGGGCGATCTCCGCCGCGGCGCGCAGATCGAGGACCGTGCGCAGGCCATAGTTGTTACGTAACGTAACAACATCGTCCTTGGTCAGCTCCTGGACGGTGTCGGCGCGCAGCAGTTGTCCCGGCCGTGTCGACGCTCCGTCCCTGGTCGGTAGCCCGCCGAGATCCCGGACGTTGTCGGCGCCGACGAGACTGAACCAGCGATCCACGCGATGACGATAACCACTGGAATACCCCCACGAGTGGGGAACGCCTCATCCGCCCACCCGGCCGGCGCCCGTCCGCCCTGGTGAGGGCCTGGTGGGGGCTGGTGGACGCGCGCCGGCAGGCATCGGTCACAGGTCGTTGCCGACCACGCTCGGTGTCTCCGCCGCGCGCGGCCGGGTTTCCCGCTGCCGGGTTTCCCGCGGATGCGGCTCGGCGGGGTGTGGCAGGGCCGGGAGCGGCCTCGCGAGCTGGCGCAGCGTCGTGCGCAGCACCCCGGGATCCCCCCAGGGCGCGAGCGCGCGGACCTGCTGCCGGTCGATCGCCGGCGCGGACACGTACGAGATCAGGGGATGGTGGCGGCGGATGTCGCGCTCGTCGTCGTCGAAGAGGTCCTCGTGCAGCTTCTCCCCGGGGCCGAGCCCGGTGTAGACCACCTCGACCGGCCGCGGGCCGCGGCCGGCCAGCCGGCTGGCGACGTCGGCGATCCGCACCGGCCGGCCCATGTCGAGGACGAGGACGTCCCCGTTGCCGCCCAGGGCGCCGGCCTGGACGACGAGCTCCACCGCCTCCTCGACGGTCATGAAGTAGCGGGTGACGTCCGGGTGCGTGACCGTCAGCGGCCCGCCCGCGGCCAGCTGGCTGGCGAACACCCGCAGCACGGAGCCCTGGCTGCCCAGGACGTTGCCGAACCGCACGCTGACGAAGACCCCGCCGTGGGCGCGCGCGGACATCCCGGCGGTCAGCCGCTCGGTGATCCGCTTGGAGTAGCCCAGGACGCTGGTCGGGTTCGCGGCCTTGTCCGTCGAGATGTTGACGAACCGTTCGACGCCCACCGACACGGCGGCGTCCAGGACGGTCATCGTCCCCCACACGTTGGTCTTCACCGACTCGCCGGGGAAGCGTTCCAGCAGGGGCAGGTGTTTCAGCGCGGCGGCGTGGAAGACCACCTGCGGCCGGTACCGGGCGAACACGGCGTGGACGGCCTCGGCGTCGCGGATGTCGCACAGCACCACCGTCTCGTCGTCGGTGGCCGCCCGGCCGTGGATGGATATCTGGACCGCCCGCAGCGCGGACTCGTCCCGGTCCAGCATGACCAGCTCCTGGGGGCGGTAGGGGTACAGCTGCCGGCACAGCTGCGAGCCGATCGAGCCGCCGGCCCCGGTGACGAGCACCCGCCGGCCGGTGACGTAGCCGGCCACCGAGGCGACGTCGGTCTGGATCCGGTGGCGTCCCAGCAGGTCGGTGATGTCGATGTCGCGGATGTCCTGGACGCCGACCCGCCCGTCGATGAGGTCCGCGACGCGGGGGAGCACCTTGACGGTCAGGCCGGCGTCCTCGGCGAGATCGGTGATCTCCCGTAACAGCGCGGCGTCGGCGCTGGGGATGGCCACCAGCAGGGTGCGGGCGCCGGTCTGGCGGGCGACCGTGGCGATGGCCGCGCGCCCACCGCGCACCCGTACGCCGCCGAGCGCCAGGTTCCAGGTGCCCGGGTCGTCGTCGAGCAGGGCCACCGGGGTGTAGGGGCTGTCCGGGCTGCCCGACATCGACGCCAGCACCCGGTCGGCGCCCTCGCCCGCGCCGAAGACGATGACCGGTTCGCTGCCGGCCCGCTGCCGCCGCCGGCGGCGCTGCCCGGCCAGCCGCCACAGGTACCGGACGCCGAACATCAGGACGAGCCCGACCGCGCCCGCCAGTGGGAGGAGCCCGGCCGGCATCCCCTCGGAACGGCCGAGGGCGACGTCGACGACCACGGCCCCGGCCGTCGTGGTCGCGACCGCGCGGACCAGCGCCAGCACCTCGTCGAAGCCGCCGAAACGGTAGCGGCCCAGATAGAGGTGCCCGGCGGTGCCGGCGAAGTACAGCAGGCAGACCGCGACCGTTGTGATCATCCAGAATTCGCCGTCGGTCAGCGGGGACGAGCTGAAGCGGGCGAGGTAGGCGGCACCGAACCCGGTCACCAGGCAGGCGGCGTCGAGCCCGATCTGCAGCCCGACGTGCCGGCGCAGGCCGCCCCGCAGCAGCCGCTCCCACAGCGGCTGGTTCCACGGCGGCTGGTTCCACGGGGGGCGGCTCCACGGCGGCCGGACGCCCGGCGTCACCGGTGCGGCTCCCGGCTCGCCAACGGCATTCTGTTCGCGCATGACTCCATAGAGTAATAACTACGGATGGTGACTGTACAGATGTACATCGAGTATGTTGGTTGCTCAGAGTGTTGATATGATTACCGGAATACATCTCCGGGGAGGGCTGGTCCGCTGGTGGAACTTCGGGAGTACGTCAGAGCGCTGCGCCGGGGCTGGCCGCTCATCGTGGTCTGCGTCCTGCTCGGTGGCCTGTTCGCGGCGGCCGTCTCGTGGCGCCAGACGCCGGCCTACGCCGCCGTGACGACCATGGTGGTCACGTCGTCGGACACGACCGACAGCGCCGCGGCGGCCTATCAGGGCGGTCTGCTGTCCCAGCAGCGGGTCAAGTCCTACGCCGATCTGGTGGCCAGCGACCGGGTCGCCGCGGCCGTCGTCGACAGGCTGCACCTCGACGAGAGCCCGCAGCGGCTGCGCGGCCGCATCCAGGCGCAGACCGTCCCCGAGACCGTCCTGCTGCGGGCCGTGGTCACCGACACCGACCCCAACCGCGCCCAGCTGATCGCCGACACGGTCGGTGAGGTCTTCTCCCAGGCCATCGCGCAGATCGAGACCCCGTCCCCGGACAAGGCGCCGCTGGTCCGGGTGAGCGTGTGGGAGAAGGCGAAGACGCCGGCCAGGCCGGTATCGCCACGGCCCGTGCGGGCCGTCGCGTTCGGCGTGCTGGCCGGCCTGCTCGCCAGCGTCGCCGCGGCGGTGGTGCGGCAGCGGTTCGACACCAGGGTCGCCACGGCCGCCGACATCACCGCGGCGAGCGGGCTGGCGGTCCTGGGCACGATCGCCTTCGACGCGACCGGCGCCCAGTCTCCCCTGATCGCCGCTCAGGACGGGCACTCGACGAACGCCGAGGCGTTCCGGCAGCTGCGGACCAACCTGCGCTTCGTCGACGTGGACACCCCGCCGCGCACCATCCTGATCTCCAGCTCGATGCCCGACGAGGGCAAGACGACGACGGCCTGTAGCCTGGCGGTCGCCCTCGCGCAGGCCGGCGCCCGGGTGGCGCTGGTCGAGGGCGACCTGCGCAAGCCGTCCTTTGGCGACTGTCTCGGGGTGGAGACGGCGGCCGGCCTGACCTCCGTGCTGATCGGCACCGCCGGCCTCGACGACGTGCTGCTGCCCTGGGGCGACGTCGACGGCCGGCTGTACGTGCTGCCCAGCGGCCCGCTGCCGCCGAACCCCAGCGAACTGCTCGGATCCCGGGGGATGAGCGACCTGCTCGGCGAGCTGTCCGCCCGTTTCGACTTCGTCCTGATCGACACCCCGCCGTTGCTCCCGGTGACCGACGCGGCCGTGCTCGCGGCCCAGGCCGACGGTGCCGTGCTGATCGTGCGGGCCGGCCGGACCCGGCGCGAACAGGCGGTCAGGGCCGTGGACGCGCTGCGGCTGGTCGACGCCCGCATCCTGGGCGCCGTTCTCACCATGGTCCCGGTCAAGGGGCCGGACGCCGTCTACGACGCCTATCACGCCTACGGTGGCTACGCTCCGGCCGACTCGCCCCGGGCCTTCGAGGAGCGTCCGGCGCTCGTCCCGGCCGTGGCCCGTCCCGGTCGCCCGGGTGGCGGCCAGCCGGGAGCCGGCGGTCCGCGGGCCGAACTGAGAATCGCGGCACAGCACCAACCGTACGACGATCTCGCCGGCGGCCGCGACAGCTCCACGGCGAACGCGCGTGGCGACCGTGCCCCGCTGGGTGACCCGTTGCGTGACCCATTGCGAGACCAGCTGCGAGACCCGTATCGGGAGCGGCATCACCGGGCCGGTGGCACGACCGTGGCTCCGGCCGGCATCGGACTGGCCACCGAACGCCCGGCGGGCCTGACCGACGGCGCCCCGGCCGACGGCGCCCCGGCCGACGGCGCCCTGACCGACGGCGCCCCGGCCGACGGCGCCCTGACCGACGGCGCCCTGACCGACGGCGCCCTGACCGACGGCGCCCTGACCGACGGCGCCCTGACCGACGGCGCCCTGACCGACGACGCCCTGGCCGGCAGGCTGGCCGACGGCCGGGCGGACAGCCTGCCGGACGACGCGACGACACCGTTGACGCTCAACGCGCGGCCGGCCGGCTCCCACCGGCGCAAGCGCGGCCGGTGACACCGGCCGCCGTGGGCCGCGGACACGACGGGCCAGGATGCCGCCCACTGGGTGAAACCGACTGGACACCCAATGTTGTGGACACGGAGAGCAATAACACATATACTCTTCGTGTTCATGCGTCAACGGACTTGTCCGGAATCCGGGCAGGGGGAGTGCTTCCATGAGGTTTCGCACGTTCGCAGCCGCACTGCTTATGGGGGGTGGGCTGGCACTGAGCACGGCGGTGGATCCGGCGGCGGCCACATATACCGGCGCGCCCGTAGACCGTCCCGACAGCCCTGGCCCGCTCGGCGTAGCCACGGTCAGCGCACGGTCGGTGGCCGTTGGCGAGTCGGTGCTCTTCGGCGGCGGTGGTTTCGTCCCGGGCGCAACCATCACCGTACGGGTCAACGACGGCACGGCCGGTACGGCAACAGCGGATGACCAGGGCAGCTTCAGCCTGCGGCCGCCGGCCTTCACCGCGCCCGGCGACTACGTCATCACCGGCACCGGCCCGTTCGCGGCTGATCCCGGCCTCGGGCTCCCCGCGGGGCTCGCGCAGGGGCTGCCGGGTGGGTCACCGGAGGGGCTGCCGCAGCGCACGGTGGCCGCGACCGTGACCGTGACCGACCCGTCCGCCGTTCTCTCCACCGGTCTCGCCGCCACCGGGCTCGCCGCCACCGGGCTCGCCGCCACCGGGGATCCATCCGCTGACAGGGACGGCGACCCGCGTGTCGGGGTGGCCGTCGGCGGCTGGGGCAGCCCCGACGGCGGTGCCGGCGGCGAGGACGGCCCCCGCGGTGGCATCGGCGTCGCCTTCGGCGTCAGCGGTATCGGCGGTGACGGTGGTAACAGCGGCGGCGGCGACACGGAAGAGCCCGCGCCCGGTGGCGGCGGTGGCGTGGCCGTCCCGGTGGTGCTGCCCCCCGTGCCCGGTGGCGGCGACCCGGTGGCCGCCGGCCGGGAGCCGGTCCGCCCGGCCGGCCAGGAGTATCCCAGCACCGGGGGGCTGCCCTTCACCGGCGCCGAGACCGGCGCGATGGCGGCGATCGCCGCGGCGCTCGTCGGCGGCGGTGTGATCCTGCGGGTCGCGGCCCGTCGCCGCCGCCCGGGGACGACGCCCGACGAGCTCTGAGGTGAGGCGGGGCCGCCCGGCGCGCGCGGTGCGCCGGGCGGCCCGACGATCGTGTCCTGTCCGCTCGACTGGCTACGATGGGCCATCGGCGCCTGGCCGGCACATCCGGCATCCGCATCGCGCGCCGATGGAACGTCGATGGCGCGTCGTCCGCCGGGCAGGAAGGCTGGAATGAAGTCCGCTGAGATCGCGAGCCGCTGGCTGCGCTATTTTGCCGACCGGGGCCACACGGTCGTCCCGTCGGCCTCCCTCATCGCGGACGACCCCACCCTGCTGCTCGTCAACGCCGGGATGGTCCCGTTCAAGCCGTACTTCCTCGGCGAGGTCGCCCCGCCGTACACCCGGGCCACCAGCGTCCAGAAATGTGTGCGGACCACCGACATCGAGGAGGTCGGCCGTACCACCCGGCACGGCTCCTTCTTCCAGATGTGCGGGAACTTCTCCTTCGGGGACTACTTCAAGGAGACCGTGATCCCGCTGGCCTGGGAGCTGCTGACCACCCCGGTGGCCGACGGCGGCTACGGCCTGGCCGAGGACCGGCTGTGGGTGACGGTGTACCTCGACGACGACGAGGCGGCCGACATCTGGCACTCCAAGGTCGGCGTGCCCGCCGGCCGCATCCAGCGGCTCGGCATGGAGGACAACTTCTGGTCGATGGGCGTGCCGGGCCCGTGCGGGCCCTGCTCGGAGATCAACTACGACCGCGGTCCGGCGTTCGGCGCCGAGGGCGGCCCCGCGGTCAACGGCGAGCGGTACCTGGAGATCTGGAACCTCGTCTTCATGCAGTACATCCGCGGCGAGGGATCCTCGAAGAAGGACTACCCGATCCTCGGCGACCTGCCCTCGAGGAACATCGACACCGGCCTCGGGCTGGAGCGGCTCGCGGCCATCCTGCAGGGCGTCGACAACCTCTACGAGATCGACACCTCGCGGGTGATCCTCGACCGGGCGTCCGCGCTGACCGGCGCCCGCTACGGCGCCGAGCACCGTTCGGACGTCTCCCTGCGGGTGGTCGCCGACCACGTGCGCACCTCGGTGATGCTCATCGGTGACGGGGTGCTGCCCGGCAACGAGGGGCGCGGCTACGTGCTGCGCCGGATGATGCGCCGCGCCATCCGCAACATGCGCCTGCTCGGCGCCCATGACGCGACCATGCACGAGATGGTCGACGCCACCATCGAGGCGATGGGCCCGCAGTATCCGGAGCTTGTCACCGACCGCGTCCGGATCGACTCGGTCGCCACCGCCGAGGAGGCGGCCTTCCTCCAGACGCTGCGCACCGGCACGTCCATCTTCGATCTGGCCGCGAGCGAGACGAAGAAGGCCGGCGCCAGCGTCATCCCCGGCGAGCGGGTGTTCCAGCTGCACGACACCTACGGCTTCCCGGTCGACCTCACCCTGGAGATGGCGGCCGAGACGGGCCTGACCGTCGACGAGGAGGGCTTCCGCCGGCTCATGGCCGAGCAGCGGCAGCGCGCCAAGGCCGACGCCCGCGCGAAGAAGACCGGCCACGTCGACACCTCGGCGTACCGGGACGTGCTGGCGGCGGCCGGCCCGTCGGTGTTCACCGGATACGGCAGCGGCGCCGAGGAGGCGCGCGTACGGGGGCTGCTGGTCGGCGGCGCGGCGGCCCGCGAGGCCGCGCAGGGTGACGACGTCGAGATCGTGCTCGACCGGACGCCGTTCTACGCCGAAGGCGGTGGGCAGCTCGCCGACGCCGGTGTCATCCGGCTCGCCGACGGCACCGAGATCGAGATCCTCGACGTGCAGAAGCCGCTGCCCGACCTGATCGTCCACCGTGGCCGGGTGCGCACGGGGGGAGTCACTCTCGGCGCGGACGTCCAGGCGGAGATCGACCCGGCCCGGCGGGTGGCGATCTCGCGTTCCCACAGCGCCACCCACCTCACCCACCAGGCCCTGCGGGACGCCCTCGGCCCGACCGCCGCGCAGGCCGGCTCGGAGAACTCCCCCGGCCGGTTCCGCTTCGACTTCTCCTCGGTGGCCGCGGTACCGCCCTCGGTGCTCGCCGATGTGGAGGAGACCATCAACCAGGTGCTGACCGAGGACCTCGACGTCCGCGCCGAGGTCATGGACATCGACCAGGCGCGCCGGACCGGCGCGATCGCCATGTTCGGCGAGAAGTACGGCGAGCGGGTCCGGGTCGTCTCCATCGGGGACTACTCCCGCGAGCTCTGCGGCGGCACGCATGTCCGCCGCTCCGGTCAGCTCGGCCTGGTCAAGCTGCTGGGGGAGGCCTCGGTCGGGGCCGGGGTGCGGCGGGTGGAGGCCCTCGTCGGCCTGGACGCCTACCGCTACCTGGCCCGGGAGGCCGTGCTCGTCTCACAGGTCACCGAGGTGCTCAAGGCCCCGCGGGCGGACGTGCCCGAGCGGCTGTCCCAGGTGCTCGGCCGGCTGCGGGAGGCCGAGAAGGAGCTGGAGAAGCTGCGGGCCGCGCAGGTGCTGGCCATCGCGGGCGATCTCGCCCGGGCGGCCGAGGACGTCGGCGGGACCGCGCTGGTCACCCACCGGGCGCCTGACGGCACCGGCGCGGACGACCTGCGCAAGCTCGTCGTCGACATCCGTGGCCGGGTGCCGGCGGACCGCCCGGCCGTCGTCGCGGCCGCGGCCGCGGCCGGTGGGCGCCCGGTCATCGTGGTGGCCACCAACGGCCCGGCGCGGGAACGCGGGATCCGGGCCGGGGAGCTCGTCCGCGGCGCCGCGAAGATCCTCGGTGGTGGCGGCGGCGGCAAGGACGACCTCGCCCAGGGCGGCGGCAGCAGCCCGGACGCCATCGCGGACGCGCTGGCCGGCGTCCGGCAGGCGGTGGCCCAGCGGCAGGCGGTTGTCAACGGCTGACACGGCCCCGCGGAGTGGGTGATTCGTCCCTTCCGAGGTGAACGTCACAGCCGGAAACTCGGATCGGGTCTCCTTCGTTCTTCAGGGTGCAACAACTAGTTACTGCACGTGATGGCCCCGCCAGTGGCAGGGCCATCACCGACAGGGCTTGGACTGGCGGTCGGGTGCGGGCGGGCGCCGCCCACGGGCTGGCTTCGACAGGGGCGCGGCCCTCTTCGGCGACCCCTTCGAAGCCGTTCCATCGCGACAGCCCTGTCCGGTGCCGACCCGACCCCGAGGAGCGTCGCGTGACCGTCTCAGACATCCCGTCGTCACCATCTGCATCATCGTCATCACAGCACAGCCATTCGCCGCCCGGTGCGCCGGAAGGCGCCGGGCACGGCCGGGCCCGCCGGCGCCCGCTCGTGCCCGCTACCTTCCGGCCCGACCTGCAGGCGTCGCTGGTGGTGTTCCTGGTCGCGATGCCGCTGTCGCTGGGCATCGCGGTCGCCTCGGGCGCGCCGGTCGCCGCCGGCCTCATCGCCGCCGTGGTCGGCGGCATCGTCGCCGGCCTGCTCGGCGGCGCGCCGTTGCAGGTCAGCGGTCCCGCGGCGGGGCTGACGGTCATCGTCGCGGGCCTGGTGTCCAGCTACGGCTGGCAGGTCACCTGCGCGATAACCGCCGCCGCGGGCGTGGTGCAGATCCTGTTCGCGGTCAGCCGCGTCGCCCGCGCGGCGGTCGCGGTCTCACCCGCGATCGTGCACGGCATGCTCGGCGGCATCGGGCTGACCATCGTCTTCGGGCAGCTGCATGTCGTGCTCGGCGGCGAACCGGAAAGCCACGCCCTGGACAACATCGCGACGCTGCCCGGTCAGATCATCGACAACCACAACGCCGCGACGCTGATCGGTGTCGTGACGATGGCGATCATCCTGCTGTGGCCCCGGTTGTCCAAGGTGCTGCCCAGGCAGGTGCGGGCGATTCCCGCGCCGCTGGCCGCGGTCACCGTCGGGACCGCCGTCGCCGCCGCGTTCCACCTCGACCTGCCCCGGGTCGACCTGCCCGGCTCGATCCTCGGCTCGCTGTCGCTGCCGCGGTTCCCGGACGCCGCCTGGGGCGGGATCATAGTCGGCGTCCTCGCCGTCGCCGTCGTCGCGAGCGTCGAATCCCTGCTGTCGGCGGTCGCGGTGGAGAAGCTCCCCGGCGCGCGCCGTCCCGGACAGCGCCCGATCAGCCTCAACCGTGAGCTGTTCGGCCAGGGATCGGCCAACATCCTCTCGGGCCTCGCCGGCGGACTGCCGGTCACCGGTGTCATCGTCCGTAGTTCCACCAACGTCGCCGCCGGGGCGAGGACGCGGGCGTCGGCCGTCCTGCACGGCGTGTGGGTGCTGCTGTTCGCGGTGTTCCTCGGCGGGGTGGTCGAGTGGATTCCCCTGGCGGCCCTGGCCGGGCTGCTGGTGGTCGTGGGGATCCGGCTGGTCGACATCTCCCATCTGCGCCATGTGCGCCGGCACGGCGAGCTGCCCGTGTACGTCGTCACCCTGGTCGGTGTCGTCGCTCTCGACCTGCTGCAGGGCGTCGCGCTCGGCCTGGTCACCGCGCTCGGCCTGATCCTGCGCCGGGTGCTGTGGTCCAACATCCACCTGGTCCGCTCCGGCGAGCTGTGGCAGGTGGAGGTCGAGGGGACCCTGAGCTTCGTCTCCCTGTCCCGGCTGTCCCGGATCCTCGGCCGGATCCCCCCGGGCGCGCCCGTGCTGATCGAGCTCGTGGTGGACTATCTCGACCACGCGGCGTTCGAGCATCTGCACTCCTGGTGCACCGACCACGAGCGGAGCGGGGGGAGCGTGACGGTCGACGAGATCGGTCACGCCTGGTTCCGGCCCGCCCAGGACGCTCCGGCCGGCCGGCGCCGCACCGTCGTCCCGCACCTGCCCCGCTGGTTCGCCCCCTGGTCGCAGTGGCAGGAGCTGGCCGCCGCGCACACCGGCTCCCAGGATGTCGGCTCCCAGGATGCCGGCTCCCGTGACACCGGCCCGCGGGACGCCGGCATCCAGAGCGGTCATCAGGCCGATGCCTCCCCGGCGGCCGGTCCCGTGCGGACGGCCGGAACAGGTACCGACGGCCGCGGGCTCGCGGCTGGTCACGCGCATCCCGTCAGCACGATGCTCGTCGGCGTGGCCGAGTTCCACCGCCGGGCCGCCCCGCTGCTGCGTGACACCCTCGGCGGGCTCGCCGAGGCGCAGCGCCCCAGCGCGTTGTTCCTGACGTGCGCCGACTCCCGGGTGGTGCCAAACATCATCACCAGTAGCGGCCCCGGTGATCTCTTCACTATCCGTAACGTCGGTAATCTCGTCCCGCCTGGCGCCTCCGAGCCGAGCGCCAGCATCGCGCCGGGCAGCGACCTGTCCGTGACGGCCGCGCTGGACTACGCCGTCAGCGTCCTGAAGGTTCCCTCGATCGTGGTGTGCGGGCATTCCGGGTGCGGCGCGATGCACGCACTGCTCTCCGGCGACCTCGACGACGAGCCGGACTCCGCGCTGGCGGGGTGGCTGACCCATGCCCGCGGGGCGCTGGCGCGCATGCCGCTGCCGGGTACGGAGGGACTGTCCCCGCTGGAGCAGCTGGGCCGGGCGAACGTCGTCCAGCAGCTGGAGCACCTGCGCGCCCATCCCGCCGTACGGGACGCCCTGGAGCAGGGCCGGCTGCAGCTCGTCGGCCTCTACTTCGACATCTCCGTCGCGTACACCTGGGTGCTCGACGAGGAGTCGGGCTACTTCGTCGACCCCTCGGAGGTGCTGACCGTGGTCGCGCCGCATCGCCGCCGGGCCTCCCGCCGCTGGGACGCGCCGGCCTCGGCGGCCTCGACCGGCCCGACGACCGGCCCGTCCACGGCGCATCCGCCGTCGGCGCCGCACACCCGAGGGCCCGGAAAAACGCTCCTCGACGGCCATCGCGGCCGTCGCCGCCGTGGCACCCCGGCCTGAACGGTGAAATCGAGGTAAAGCACGGTGACATCGAGGTAAGACATACGGCCTTCCGCGGGAAGGCCGCGGTCGGCCGGTGGGCCTTCTTCCGCGGGAAGGCCGCCGGCCGACCGGGCCCTTGTACCGGTTTCGTGCGGGCCGTCGACCCTGACGAACGTCCCGGCCCGTAATCGATACTGGATGGTATGCGTATTGTGGTGTTCGGCAGCGGAGCGATAGGAACGCTGCACGCCTGGGCGCTGTCACGGGCCGGGCATGACGTGAGCATGCTGGTCCGTCCGGAACAGCTGGCCCGCTGGTCCGACGGGATCAGCCTGCGAATTCTCGATGTGCGGGGCAGACGTCGCCGGGAGGTCGTCGAAGGCTTCCGCCCGCGCGTCGTCACCGAGCTGCGCCCCGCGGACGGAACCGACCTGGTCGTGCTCGCCGTCCGGCACACCCAGACCCCGGACGTCCTGCCGGAGCTGGCGCGCAGCCTCGGCTCCGCCACCGTGCTGTTCCTGAACAACAACTGGCGCGGCCTTGACCTGATAGACGCCCACCTGGGCAAGGACCAGTACGTGCTGGGCGCGCCACGCGGTGGCGGCGGCATCATCGACAACATCCTCGACGGTGCGCTCGAGGGCGGGATCATGCTCGGGTCGAGCGTGTCCGGGCACGCGCTGTACGGCCCGGCGACCGACACCGCCGAGCAGAACCTGGGCCGTCTCGTGGCGCTGTTCGCCGAGGCCGGTTTCCGGCCGGAAATCCATCCCAACATGGAACACTGGCTGTGGGTGCATTTCGCGAGCACCGCCGCGTGGATATGCGGTGCCGCCCGCGCCCGCGGTTTCGAGCCGTTCACCCGGAGCAACCGGGCGGTTTATGACGCGCTGCACGCCGGCCGCGAGGCCATGCAGATCTGCGCGGTGCGCGGCGCCGACGTGCGTATCGCGCAGGATGCGCGGCCGTTCCTGCTGCCGCCGTCCACCGTCACCCCGGCGGTCCGGCTTATGCTCCGTGGCGAACTGCTCCAGCGCGTTTCGGTGAATCACGGCCGGTACGCTCCGGTGGACCTCTACGAGATCTATGACGATCTCGTACGCACGGGGGAGCGGCTCGATATCCCCATACCCTGTCTGTTGTCCTACCGCGCCGACGTGGAACGGATGGTGGAACTCGCCCCCAGCCTGTGACCGGCACACCCACCGCTCATCGGAACCGGTTGGCGACGAGGGCGGCGACCGGGGGGATGAGCGCGGCGACGAGCATCATCGCCAGCGCCGCGGGCACCGACACCAGCCGGACCACACTGCCGGCGAGCACGAACAGCGTGACGCAGACGGCCATCATCGCCAGATACCGACGGCGGGCCCCTCGTTCC
>NZ_CEVIVC010000059.1:0-6254 GCF_982290645.1 Protofrankia sp. CiP1_Cm_nod4 | reverse complement strand
GCCCAGCCTGCCCCGACATGCCACCGGCCGCCCGGCCGGGCACGGGGTGGGCGCGCACGCGCCGGTCGTAATCACGCCGCCGCTCGGGATCGCCCAGCACCTCGTACGCCCTGCGGACCTGCCGGAAGGCGTGCTCGCTACCACCGGTGTCCGGATGGGTGCGCCGAGCCGCCCGCCGGTAGGCGGCCACGATCTGGGCCTGGGAGGCTGCCGGCGGCACACCGAGGACGTCGTAGAGTGAGAGCGGCGCCACGAGTCATCTCATACCCGGCCAGCGCGCCTGATCCCGGAGGTCACATGGATCTGCAGCTCGCCGGGCGGGTCGTCCTCGTCACCGGGGGCTCCGACGGGCTGGGGGCGGCCGTCGCGCGTGCCCTCGTCGCCGAGCGGGCGCGGGTGGCGATCTGCGCCCGTGACGAGGCCCGCCTGAAGCTCACCGCGGACGAGCTGCGCGCCGCCGGCGGGGACGTCCTTGCCGTACCGGCGGACGTCACCGACGTCGACGCGCTGGACCGTTTCGTCACCGCGGCCCACAGCCGGTGGGGCCGGGTGGACGCGATCGTCAACAACGCCGGCCGGTCCGCGGGCGGGGAACTGGCCGCCGTCACCGACCAGCAGTGGCAGGACGACCTGGAGCTGAAGCTGTTCGCGGCGATCCGGCTGTCCCGGCTGGCGCTCGACCAGCTGCGCGCCTCGGACGCCGCGGCGGTGGTCAACGTGCTCGCGACGGCGGCGAAGGCACCGCCGGCGGCGTCGCTGCCGTCCTCGGTGTCCCGGGCCGCCGGGCTGGCGCTGACCAAGGCGCTCGCCGGCGAGTGGGGCCCGCACGGGATCCGGGTCAACGCGGTGCTGGTCGGCCTGGTCGAAAGCGGCCAGTGGGAACGGCGGGCCGCCACCACCGGCACCCCCGTCCGGGCGTTGTACGAACGGATGGCGCGTGACGCGCGGATACCGCTGGGCCGCGTCGGCCGGGCTACGGAGTTCGCCGACGTCGTGACCTTCCTGCTCTCGCCGCGCAGCTCCTACGTGACCGGGACCGCGCTCAACGTCGACGGCGGCCTGTCCCCGGTGGTGTGACCACCCCGCCGGCCGGCGGCGCTGTCAGCCGGTGGCGATGAGGACGGCGGCGACGACCACCCCGAGGACGGTCACGGTCGCGCGCAGCGCGGCGGCCGGCAGCAGCCGGGCGGCCCGCGCGCCGAGCACCCCGCCGACGCCGGAGGCCAGCAGCAGGACGGCGGCGAACCCCCAGGCGACCCGCGCGCTCACCACGAACACGGCGATGCCCACCGCGTTGACACCGAACGACAGCAGGGTCTTGGACGCGTTCGTGCGCTGGAGGCCGTCCGGCATGAGGATGCCCAGGACGCCGAGCAGCAGCACGCCGAGGCCCGCGCCGAAATAGCAGCCGTAGGCCCCGGCCACGAACACCCCGGCCCGGGTCGGCCAGGTCACAGCCACCCCACAACCACCCCGTCGCCGGGCCACTGCCTGCCCGCTGGCCCGTCGCCGGGCCACGATGGCGGCCAGTCGCGGCTGGCCGGCGAGCAGCAGGCAGGCCACCAGCACCAGGTAGGGAACGACCACCCGGAAGGAGCCCGCCGGGGCGGCCAGCAGCACGACCGCCCCGGCCAGCCCGCCGAGCAGCGCCGGGCCGGCCAGCGCCCGCAGCCGGGCGGCCTGCCCGGTCAGCTCCCGGCGGTAGCCGAACGCGCCCCCGGCGTATCCGGTGACCAGCCCGACCGAGCAGGTGACGTTCGCGGTGAGCGCGGGCATCCCGGTGGCGAGCAGCGCCGGGAATACGATCAGGGTCCCGCCGCCGGCCACCGCGTTCACCGCTCCGGCCAGCAGGCCGGCGGCCGCGACGCCCACGGTGTCCAGGACTCCCATGACACGCACGCTCTCACGGCCATACCCGCGGCAGGCCGCCGTTCTCCTCGTCCGGACATGTGCTCTTCTCGTCCGGACGGGTGCTCTTCGGCTACACAGGTGGGGTGGCTGCTTCCGAGACGTTGAGGATCACAGGCCCGGTGCTGGTCGGCCCCGAGGAGGTCCGGGACGGGCTGTGGGCCGTGGACGGCAGGATCACGTTCACGGCCCCGACCGGCGCCCGCGCCGCCGGCGCGCGCACGGTGCCGGGCTGGGTGCTGCCCGGCCTGGTGGACGCGCACTGCCATGTGGGGCTGGACGCCCACGGCGCGGTCGACCGGGACACCGCCGAGCGGCAGATCCGCACCGACCGGGACGCGGGCACGCTGCTGATCCGGGACGCGGGCTCGCCCGCGGACACCCGCTGGGTGGACGACCGCGAGGACCTGCCCCGGCTGGTCCGGGCCGGCCGCCACATCGCCCGGACGAAACGGTACATCCGTAACTACGCCGTGGAGATCGAGCCGGCGGAGCTGGCCGCCACCGTCACCGAGCAGGCCCGCCGGGGCGACGGCTGGGTGAAGATCGTCGGTGACTGGATCGACCGGGGCACCGGGGATCTCGCCGCCTGCTGGCCGCGTCAGGCGGCCGAGGCCGCGATCGCGGCGGCCCATGCCGCCGGCGCCCGGGTCACCGCGCACTGCTTCGCCGAGGACTCCCTCGCCGACCTGGTCGAGGCCGGGATCGACTGCGTCGAGCACGCGAGCGGGCTGACCGCCGAGACGATCCCCCTCTTCGTCGAGCGCGGCGTCGCCATCGTGCCGACCCTGGTCAACATCGCCACCTTCGAGGGCATCGCCGCCGGGGCGGCGGAGAAGTTCCCCGCCTACAGCGCGCACATGCGGGCGTTGCACGCCCGCCGCTACGACACCGTCCGCCAGGCGTACGAGGCGGGCATCCCGATCTATGTCGGCACGGATGCCGGCGGGTCGCTGCCGCACGGCCTTGTCGCGGACGAGGTCGCCGAGCTGGTCCGGGCCGGGCTGCCCCCGGTGGCGGCCCTGTCGGCGGCGACCTGGGCCGCGCGCGCCTGGCTCGGTTTCGCCGGGCTGGCCGAGGGGGCGCCGGCGGATCTCGTCGTCTGTTCGGAGGACCCGCGGGTGGACGTCCGGACGCTCGCCGAGCCGTTGCTGGTCGTCGTGCGTGGCCGGGTGGTGGCGGGCAGGGGCGCATGACGCAGGCGTCCGGGCAGCCGGTGGAAGTACGTTTCCGAGGTCGGGTTCCCGACGTGGGCAAAGCCGTGTTCTCGGGCACAACATCGGGAAGAAGAAGCCCGGCGCAACCACGTCGAAGGAGTTCTCCGATGCTCACACGCCCCCGGTGGACGCACGTGGCCCTCCCGTCCAGCGATATCGACGCCTCGATCGACTTCTATACGAGGATGACTCCGCTCGTGGTGGTCGCGACCCGTCAGGACGTCGCCGGCCGCAGCGCGTGGCTGTCCAACGACCGGCAGTGGCAGGACCCGTTCGTGCTGGTCCTGGCCGAGTTCAACGCCGAGCGTGGGCACCGGCAGCCGACGATGACCCCGTTCGCGCACATCGGGATCGAGGTGACGCAACGCGCCGAGATAGACGCGATCGCCGACCGGGC
Organism: Protofrankia sp. CiP1_Cm_nod4; assembly: GCF_982290645.1. Classification (NCBI taxonomy): domain Bacteria; kingdom Bacillati; phylum Actinomycetota; class Actinomycetes; order Frankiales; family Frankiaceae; genus Protofrankia; species Protofrankia sp. CiP1_Cm_nod4. The sequence goes on along the minus strand of NZ_CEVIVC010000059.1, from coordinate 2,732 downwards.
GAGAGCCGCGGGCTGCCTGCACTGGGAGCCGCAGGACCTGCCCGACCCGGTCGGCTACGTCTGCGCGGTGACCGACCCGGACGGGAACGTGATCGAGTTCAGCCACAACCAGAAGGTGTTCCAGACCATCCGCGAGCTGTGGGGCCCCGCCGCGCGCGCCCACAGCAACGGTGTCAGATAAGCCACCAGCCGGCCGCCAGGCAGCCGGAGCCGGTAGCGTCCGGGACTTGTGGCGAGACCCGGGCACAAGGAGAGGCATTACGGTGGGCGGCTGGGCTGGCTGCGCGCCGCGGTGCTCGGCGCGAACGACGGGCTGGTGTCGACGGCGAGCCTGATGCTCGGGGTGGCCGCCTCGTCGGCGTCCCGGACGGCCGTGCTGACCGCGGGCCTTGCCGGGCTGGTCGCCGGGGCGGCGTCGATGGCCGCCGGGGAGTTCGTCTCGGTGAGCTCCCAGAAGGACGCCGAACGCGAGGACCTGGCCACCGAGGCCGCGGAGCTCGCGACCGACCCCGACGCGGAGCTGGAGGAGCTGGCCGGTATCTACGTCCAGCGCGGGCTGAGCCCCCGGCTCGCGCGGGAGGTGGCCGTGGAGCTCAGCCGCACCGACCCCCTCGCCGCGCACGCCCGTGACGAGCTCGGCCAGTCGCCGCAGAGCGCCGCCCGCCCGGCGCAGGCCGCCGGGGCTTCGGCGCTGAGCTTCGCCGTGGGCGCGGCGCTCCCGCTGGTGGCACTGCTCGCCAGCTCCGGCACGGCCAGGGCCGTGTTACTGGTTGTGATCACCGAGGTGGGGCTGGCGCTGCTCGGCGTCACCGGCGCCGCGCTCGGCGGCGCGAGGCGGGCGCGGGCGGCGGTCCGCGTCGTTCTCGGCGGATCGGCCGCCATGGCCGTGACGGCCGCGGTGGGCGCCCTCGTCGGCACCACCATCGGCTGAGCCCATGGCGGCTGGGCCCGGTGGCGGCGCCTGTTCCGTCCGCGACGATCACCTGGTGTGGTCGCGCTGATGCACGACAGGAGCGCTGCCGGCTAAAGTGCTGGTTATGGCAGGACAGACCCGGCAGGGACGGTATGCGCAGGAGGAACGGCGGGAGCTCAGTGACCTCCTGCTGGAGCTCGGTCCCGACCAGCCGACGCTGTGCACCGGTTGGACCACTCGCGACCTGGCCGCCCACCTGGTCGCCCGGGACCGCAAGCCGCAGACGCTGCCCGGGCTCGCGATACCGCAACTGCACAAGATCACCGAGCGCGTCGAACGGGCCACCAGGGAGTCGCACTCCTATGAGGATCTTGTCGCGCTGGTCCGCAAGGGCGCGCCGGTATGGCACCCGGCCCACGTCGCGCTGGTGGACGAGATGATCAACCATGTCGAGTACTTCGTCCACCACGAGGACGTCCGGCGGGCGCAGCCGGACTGGAAGCCGCGGGATCTCGACGTCGCCGAGCGGGACAAACTGTGGAAGGCGCTGAAGATGGTCGGCAAGCTCGGCGTCCGCAAGTCCCCGGTCGGCGTCGTGGCGGAGCGTACCGACGGGGAGGGACGGCAGGTGCTGCGCTCCGGCGGCCGGCAGGTCGTGCTTGCCGGCGCGGCCCCCGAACTGCTGCTCTACGCCTTCAACCGCCGGGAGCAGGCCCTCGTGGACATCCGCGGCGACGACACGGCCATCGCCGACTTCCGGGCCGCCCCCTCCGGCCTGTAAGTCAGTCCCCGTCCGCGTAGAGATCCTTGAACGGCCAGGGCCGGATCGTCGATGTTCCAGAAACGCGTGGCCAGCGGATAGTCGAACGGGCGTACCACCAGTTCGAGACCGGCTCTCCCGCACAGCGGGGCGTTGCAGGCGAGCATCTTTCCCATCACCGACATGGCCGAGCCGCACAACAGGAGCGCGATGCTGTTGCCACCGGAGACCGCCCGGTCGATCTCCCGCTGAAGAATCGACGGGAGTTCGGGGGACACTGTGCTCAGATACGGGAATTCGTCGATCACAACTGGTCCGGGCCGGCCGCCGGCCACCGAGAACAGGTGGACGATCGCTTCGTCCCAGTTGGCGAACCGCTGGGGCACCGGCGTACGTGTGTGCTCGGCCAGAGCCTCGGCGAAGAGGCGCAGCGACTCCGCCTGCGTCGCCCGGGTGGCCCCGAAGTACAGGCCCGGTGTCTGGCGGGCAAGAGCCTCCAGCAGGAAGGTCTTCCCCTGGCGCCGCCGCCCGCTGACCACGCCTGGTTACGACACGAACTTCCAGATGGCGCTCTCCGGAAGCGGCGGCAGCGTGGGCAGCTCCTCTTCGTCCCAGGTTTCGAAGAGAAGGTCGATTGCCCGGGCCAGGGAGACCGTCTCGCCGCGGTACAGCCTCAGTACCGATTCCTCGTACTGCCTGGCGAGTGAGGGTGCGGCCAGCTCCTCGTGGACGAGCAGGTCGAACTCGACGATATCGGTCCTGGTCGTGCGCACGGAACGGATCCGATGGGCCTCGTTCTGATCCACCTGCCCGAGTTCCCACAGGCGGCGCGCCAAAGTGGACATGTCGACGCGGAAGGCGCTTGCGGCCCTGACCACGGCGGTGCGAAGGTCATCGCCGCGCTCCCGCAGTTCGGCCCAGGTGCGGTGCAGCCCGGCCGCGGGCAGCAGGACGGCTCGGGCGAACCGGTCGAGCCGGGTTTCCCATGCGTTGTCGTCGTCCTGCTCGGCGATGCGCCAGTCGACCGTGTATTCGTCGGCGAACAGATAGTGGCCCAGT
>NZ_CEVIVC010000058.1:6209-31128 GCF_982290645.1 Protofrankia sp. CiP1_Cm_nod4 | reverse complement strand
TCCCTCCCCCGGCCCGTCATCCCTTTTCCGGACAGGCGGCTCATCCCTTTTCCAGATAGGCGGCGGCCGTCTCGTCGAGAGTGGCGGCGAGCGCCGCGGCCAGCGCCGGATGCGCCGCCAGCTGCGGATCGGCACCGACGAGCGCGCTCGCCTCGCCCCGCGCGGAGCGGATCAGCTCCTCGTCCTTGAGCAGCTCCAACAGGCGCAGGGAACGCCGGCCGCCGGACTGGGCCGCCCCCAGCACATCGCCCTCGCGTCGCTGCGCGAGGTCGAGACGGGCGAGCTCGGCCCCGTCGGAGGTGGCCGCCACCGCGGCCAGCCGTTCCCAGGCGGGCGAGCCCTCCTGCGCGTCGGTGTACAGCAGGCACCAGCCGGGCGCGCCGCCGCGGCCGACCCGGCCGCGCAGCTGGTGCAGCTGGGAGACACCGAAACGGTCGGCGTCCATCACAACCATCACGGTCGCGTTCGGCACGTCGACCCCGACCTCGATCACCGTGGTGGCCACGAGGACGTCCAGCTCCCCCGCGGCGAACCTGGTCATGGTCTCTTCCTTCTCGTCCGGGGGCAGCCGGCCGTGCAGTGTGGCGACCCGCAGCCCGGCGAGCTCGCCCGCCCGCAGACCGGGGAGCACGTCGAGAACACCCGCGCCCGGCCGGCGGGCGGCCGCCGACGCGTCCCGCGGCGCGGTGCCGCCCGGCCGCGCCCCGCCCGCCGGACCGGCCGCGCCGGCCACCGAGCCGCCGGCCACCGAGCCGCCGGCCACCGAGTCGCCGGCCACCGAGTCGCCGGCCATGCCCCCGGTCGCGGGGGCGTCGGCCGCGGGGACGTCATCGGCGTCGCCGGCGTCCCCACCGATGCGCGGGCAGACGACATAGGCCTGCCGGCCGGCGGCGACCTCGTCGCGGATGCGGCCCCACACCCGGCTGGCCCACTTCGGCGCTGTCGCGGGCACGACGAACGTGGAGATCGGCGAACGGCCGGCGGGCAGCTCGGTGAGCGTCGAGACCTCCAGGTCACCGAAGACGGTCATCGCGACCGTCCGCGGGATCGGGGTGGCGGTCATCACCAGCAGATGCGGCGGACGGTCGGACCGGGAGCGCAGCGCGTCCCGCTGCTCCACCCCGAAACGGTGCTGCTCGTCGACGACCACAAGAGCAAGATCGTGAAATACCACCGACTCCTCGAGCAGGGCGTGCGTGCCGACGACGAGGCCCACGCTGCCGTCCGCGACAGCGGCGAGCGCCTCCCGCCGCGCCTTCGCGCCCAGCGAGCCCGTCACCAGCACGGCCCGGGTCGCCTCGGGCGCGGCGTCGAGCTCCCCGGCCCGGCCCAGCGGGCCGAGCAGAGCGCGCAGGCTGCGCAGGTGCTGGGCCGCGAGCGTCTCGGTGGGCGCGAGCAGCACCGCCTGCCCGGCGGCGTCCACCGCGGCGAGCATCGCGCGCAGCGCCACCACCGTCTTGCCGGACCCGACCTCGCCCTGCAGCAGCCGGTGCATCGGGAAGGGCCGGGCGAGCTCCGCCGCGACCGTGGCGCCCACGGCACGCTGCCCGGCGGTGAGCGAGAAGGGCAGGGACGCGTCGAAGGCCGCGAGCAGACCGTCGGGACGCGGATGCCGCGGCGTCGCCGCGATCTTCTCGAGGTCGTGCCGACGCTGTGCCAGCGCGACCTGCAGGACGAGCGCCTCGTCCCATTTCAGCCTGGTCCGGCCACGGCCGACGTCCGCCCAGGACGACGGCTGGTGGACCAGCCGGTACGCCTCCAGCAGGCTCACCAGCCGGTAGCGGGCGCGGATGGCGGCCGGTAGTGGGTCGTCGAGCTCGGTCAGCAGCTCCAGGACGACCCGCACGCACGTGGCGATCGCCCAGCTCGGGATCTTCGCCGCAGTCGGGTAGATCGGGAGGATGCCGCCCGCGAAGCCCTCGACGTCCACGCCCGGGCCACCCCCACCGCCACCGGGAACCGCGCTGTCGCCGACCGCACCGTTACGGCTCGTGTCGTTACGGCTCGTGCCGTTACGAACCGCGCCCGCGTGGGCCGGGCGCTGCCCGTTCGCCGGCTCGGTGATCCCGGGGAGCTCGAGCTCTCCGGGGCTGTCGGAAAGCCCCGGGATCGTGTCGTCGAGCAGCTGCACCTCGGGGTTGGTCATCTGCTGCCGGTGGTTGAACACCTCGACCTTCCCGGCGAACAGCGCGGTCACCCCCGGCCGCAGGTCCCGCGACCGCCACGGCTGGTTGAAGAACGTCAGCGCGAGGCTGTGCCGGCCGTCGCTGACCGTGACGATCAGCATCTCCCGCCCGCGGCCGCGCAGCGGGCGCCGCTTGGCGCTGGTGACCCGCGCCTGGATGGTGACCGCCTCACCGACGGTGAGGTCACCGAGATCGGTCAGCTCCCCCCGCTCCTGGTAGCGCCTGGGCAGATGGGCGAGCAGGTCACCGACCGTCTCCAAATCCAGGGCACCGGCGAGCGCCGTGGCGGTCCGCGCGCCCACCACGTCCCGCAGCCGTGTCTGCTGGTCGACCACACCCACGATCCTGCCCGACCCCACCGACAGCTTCGATCTGCCCCACGCGTTCGGCCTGCCCGTGCGCTTTCGTGGACGGCCCTCACAGGCGCCTCACGGGCCGGCGGTGTCCGGTGGCGGCGCGGCGTGGGGTAGCCTCGGATGACCGCCGCGAACGCGGCATGATCATTACTATTCTCTGGCGGAGTGTCTCGTGTCTTCGGTGTGCGACGTCTGCGGCAAGGGGCCGGGCTTCGGTATGTCGGTCTCCCACTCCCACCGGCGCACGCGGCGGCGCTGGAACCCCAACATCCAGACCGTGCACGCGCTCGTCGGCAGGACGCCGAAGCGCCTGAACGTGTGCACCTCCTGCATCAAGGCCGGCAAGGTCACCCGGGCGTAGCCGCCCGCGCGCCTGCTTCCTCCGGCGTCGACAAGGCACCGGCGTTTCGCCCCGGCGGCACCGCGACGGGTGTGGCGGCTATCGCCGCTGTCAGGTATCGCCGCTGCCAGCTATCGCCGCTGCCAGGCGTGGTCGACCGGGCCGATGCCCGCGCCGAGCGGGAAGCCGGCTTCCAGCGCGCCGGTGACGTAGTCCTTTGCCGCGCGCACGGCATCGGGGACGTCCGCCCCGCGGGCCAGCAGCGACGCGATCGCGGACGCGAGCGTGCAGCCGGTCCCGTGGGTGTGCCGGTTATCGTGCCTGGGCGCCCGGAGCACCACGCTGTGGTGGCCGTCGGTGAGCAGGTCCACGGCGTCGCCGGGCAGGTGCCCGCCCTTGACCAGCACCCAGCGCGGCCCGAGGCCGAGCACGGCGCGCGCGGCGGCCGGCAGGTCCGCCTCGGTCCGCACCTCGACGCCGGTGAGCAGCCGCACCTCGTCGAGGTTCGGGGTCGCCACCGTCGCCACCGGCAGCAACCGGGTACGCACGGTCTGCACCGCCTCGGGCGCGAGCAGCGGATCCCCGTGCTTGGACACCCCCACGGGATCGACGACGACGGGGACGCCGGCCCCGGCCAGCTCGCCCGCGACCGCGGCGACGATCGGCGGTGACGACAGCATCCCGGTCTTGACCGCGTCCACCCCGATGTCGGCCACGACCGCGCGGATCTGCGCCACCACGGCCTCCGGCGGCAGCTCCCACACCCCGTGCACGCCCAGGGAGTTCTGAGCCGTCACCGCGGTCAGCGCGCTCATCCCGTGGACCCCGAAGGCCAGCGCGGTCTTCAGATCAGCCTGGATACCAGCGCCCCCGCCGGAGTCCGACCCCGCGATCGCCAACACCCGGGCCGGCGGCAGACGCGCGACCGGGCCGGGAGCGGAACCGAAAGAGACCACGGTCCCCACGCTAGACCGCTGCCCACCCGCCCCCGCGCCGCCCGTCTGGTAGGCGGGCGGACAGGTGTGCGAGTGGGGCGGTGACGTGGTTCTCGTCCCTCGCGGATCCAGGTTTTCGACGTCACGGCTCAGGACGTGCGGAAGTGGTCCCAGCCGCCCGGCGCGGCGGCCGTCGGGCCGGGCGGCCCCAGTGGCCGGAGCGGGCCGCCGCGCAGGTCCGGCGGGACGTTGCCGCCCACGACCCGCACGCCTGGCCCGCCCGCGGCCGGGTCGGCGGCCAGCACGCGGCCGATCACGGCGACCCCGGGTGGCGGCTCGACGCCCGTCGGCAGCGTCCCGGCCAGGCCGTGATCCTCGCCGCCGGTCAGCAGGTGCCGCACGTCCACGCCGGGGACGGCCGCCCGCAGCGCGTCGGCGTCCACCTCCAGCACGACGCCGGAGGCGGCCGCCACATGCCCGAGATCGGCGAGCAGCCCGTCGCTGATGTCGAGCAGCGCGGTCGCGCCCGCCCGGGCCAGCGCCGGCCCGGCCGCGTACGGCGGTGTCGGGCGGCGGTGGGCGTCGACCAGAGGGCCCTCCCGCACGCCCGCGAGCAGCAGCTCCAGCCCGGCGGCGGAGCGGCCCACCGTGCCGGCGAGGACAACCGACTCCCCCGGGCGCGCCCCCGAGCGGGTCAGCGGGGCGACGCCCCGCGGGTCCCCGAGCGCGGTCACGGCCAGGCAGACCTCGGCCGCGCCGACCGTGTCGCCGCCGACGACGACCGCGCCCGCCTCGGCGCACTCGTCGCGCAGACCGTCGGCGAGGCCCTCGGCGAGCTCGACCGGGGTGGACGGCGGGCAGGCCAGGCCGACCAGCAGGGCGGTCGGGACGGCTCCCATGGCCGCCACGTCGGCGAGGCTCTGCGCGGCAGCTTTACGTCCGACGTCATATGGGGAGGACCAGTCGAACCGGAAGTGCCGCCCTTCCACGAGCAGATCTGTGGTAGCAATCACATAACCGGAGGGTGTCGGGACCACCGCGGCGTCGTCACCAGGACCCGCTGGCGGCGCCGGTGCGCCCAGTCTGGCCGCCACCCGGGCGATCAGACCAAATTCCCCTACCTCAGACACTCTCACCGGAGCCGATTGCCTGTTACCTTCTGTCGGCCCGTTGTTCTGCGGCACGGGTTGTCGACGTCCGACAAGGGAGCCTCTGTGGTCCACGCGTACATCCTCATCCAGACCGAGGTCGGGAAGTCCTCATCGGTGGCCAAGGAGATCGAACAGATCCCCGGTGTCACCCAGGCGGAGGACGTCACCGGCCCCTACGACGTGATCGCCCGTGCCGAGGCGGCCAGCGTCGATGAGCTGGGAAAGCTCGTCATGTCACGCGTGCAGACGGTCGACGGGATCACCCGCACGCTGACCTGTCCGGTGGTGCACTTCTGACGCTTCGTCCGCGCTTGTTCCCTGTCATGACCGGCCGGGACGGCAGAGTGCGGGCACGGCGGGCACCAGCCGCGTGGCCCGGTCGGCCAGCCGGGCCACCGGGGCCGGCGGCCGGGCGGCGGACCGGGTGGCCGGTCGCGCTCCTCGCCCGGATCATGGCCCTTGCCGTTGTGATTCCGCTCACCGCGTGTGCCGGTTCCCCGGGGCCGGTCACGGTCAACGGCGCGCCGGATCCGACCGGGGAGCAGCGGTCGGCCTGCCTCGCCCTGGGCGCCGCCCTGCCGTCCTCGCTGGGGCCGGGGCTGGAACGTCGCGAGGCCCGGCCGGCGTCGCCGTTCGTCGCGGCCTGGGGCTCCCCACCGGTGGTGCTCTCCTGCGGCGTGCCGGGGGCCGCTCCCGGTTACCGGCCGGACGTGACGCTCTCGGTGGTCGACGATGTCGGCTGGTTCGCCGAGGAACGCGGTGACACCGTCCGCTACTCCACGCCTACCCGACGTCCGCAGGTCGTGCTGCTGCTCCCCGCGTCCGTCCAGGCCTTCGACGTGCTGGCCACGCTCGCCGCGCCGGTCCGCGGCGCGACACGGTCGACGACGGCCTGACAGCGGCCGGCTGGGCGGCCCTACCGGCACCAGCGGCGACGGGGGACCAGCCGCGACGGGGATCAGTGCAGCCCCGTGCCGCGGCGGGCCGCCAGCGCGACCAGCCGGTCCACCAGCCGTGGGTAGTCCAGGCCGGTGGCCGCCCACATCCGCGGGAACATCGAGGTCGGGGTGAACCCCGGCATGGTGTTCACCTCGTTGACGATGATCGAGCCGTCCGGGCGGACGAACACGTCCACCCGGGCGAGGCCCGCGCAGTCCAGCGCGGCGAACGCCCGCACGGCGATCTGACGGACCGCGGCGGTGACCTCGGCGGGCAGGTCCGCCGGGACGTCGAAGCGGACCGCGTCCGAGAGGTACTTGGCCTCGAAGTCGTAGAAGCCCGCGGACCCCGCGGAGGTGGTCACCGTCACCTCCGCGGGCAGGCTCGCCTCCGGTCCGCCGCCGTCGAGGCTGCCGAGCACGCCGCACTCGATCTCACGGCCGACGACGGCGGCCTCGACCAGCACCTTCGGGTCGACGGCGCGGGCGGCTTTCAGCGCGGTCGCCAGGTCGTCCCAGGCGTCCACCCGGCTGATGCCGATGCTCGACCCGCCCCGGGCCGGTTTGACGAACACGGGCAGGCCGAGGCGTTCGCGGTCGTCGGCGGTCAGGGCCTGCCCGGCGCGCAGCACCGCGTACGGGCCGATGTCGAGCCCGGCGTCGGCGAGCAGGATCTTCATGTACTGCTTGTCCATGGCCGCGGCGCTGGCGAACACCCCGGAGCCGACGTAGGGGACGGCGGCCATCTCCAGCAGCCCCTGCACGGTGCCGTCCTCACCGAACGGCCCGTGCAGCAGCGGGAACACCACGTCGACGGCGCCGAGGCCGACAGGGCCGCGGCCGGCGGCATCGCGGCCGGCGGAGCCGGGGCCCGTCGGGGCCGCCACCTGGTCGAGCGCGAGCAGGCCGCCCGCGGTGGGGTCGCCGGGCAGCACCACCGGCCTGGCGGCGGCGTCGACTGCGGGCAGCTCGCCGTCGCGGACGGCGAGCGCGGCCGGGTCGTCCGGGCCGAGCACCCAGCGGCCGTCGGAGGTGATGCCGACAGCGACAACGTCATAACGCCGCCGGTCCAGTGCGCGCAGGACGCTGCCAGCCGAGACACAGGAGATCGCGTGCTCGGTGCTGCGGCCGCCGTACAGGACGGCGATCCGGATCCGGCGCGGCGGAGAGCCAGGCATGACGGGACCCTAACCGATGCCCGGCCGCGCACCACCGAACCCCACAGCGAGTCCACCCGCGACGACCGTCCGGGCAACGCGCGGCGGTCAGCCGGCGCGGTACTCGGGGCCGGGCTCCCGGCTCATCAGCTCCTTGACCGCGTCCAGCGGGGCCAGGCCCTCGTGGATGACCCGCACCACCTGCTCGGTGATCGGCATCTGGACGTCCAGAGAACGGGCCAGCTCCAGGACGGGACGGCAGGAGCGGACGCCCTCGGCGACCTGGTGCTGCTGGGCGTCGGCCTGGGCGAGCGGCACGCCCCGGCCGAGCTTCTCCCCGAAGGCGCGGTTGCGCGACAGCGGGGACGAGCAGGTGGCCACCAGGTCGCCCATGCCGGCGAGCCCGGCGAAGGTCAGCGGGCCGGCGCCGAGCGCCACGCCGAGCCGGGTCGTCTCGGCCAGCCCCCGGGTGATCAGGGAGGCGGCCGTGTTGGTGCCGAACCCCATGCCCTCCACCATCCCGGCGGCCAGCGCGATCACGTTCTTGACGGCGCCGGCGAGCTCGCAGCCGATCACGTCCGGGTTTGTGTACGGGCGCAGGTACGGCGTCCAGCAGGCCGCCTGGACCGCCCTGGCCGTCCGTTCGTCGACGCTGGCGACGACGGTGGCGGCGGGCTGCTCGGCCGCGATCTCCCGGGCCAGGTTCGGGCCGCTGACCACGGCGATCCGCTCCGGGGCCGCCCCGGTGACCTCCTGGACCACCTCGCTCATCCGCAGCCGGGAGCCCAGCTCGACACCCTTCATCAGGCTCACGTACACCGCGGACGGCGCCACCAGCGGGGCCCACCGCGCCAGACAGGCCCGCAGCACCTGCGACGGCACGGCCAGGACGACCAGATCGGCCCCGCGCAGCGCCTCGGCGGCCTCGAGCGTGGCGTCGACGCGGTCCGGCAGCGTCAGGCCGGGCAGGTAGCGGGGGTTGGTGTGACACCGGTTGATCGACGTGACCACGTCGGGCTCGCGTGCCAGCAGTGTGGCCCTGGCCCCGGCGTCCGCGAGCACCTTGGCGAAGACGGTCCCCCAGGACCCGGCGCAGAGAACGGCGGCCCGCCTTATCCGGTACGGCATGCTGACGGCCGCCGTCGACATCACCCCGGCACCGGCGCGTTCAGCTCGCTTCACGTCGCAGGAGTCTTGCTCAGTCACACGAAGGCTGTCGAGAAGGCCCGGCCCTCGCGCAGATCGTGTCCCGTCCGGTGTGCCGGGACGGCCCGGGTGGCAGGTGCCGGAAGGCCGGCGTGCCATAGAGTCGGGTGGAGACAGAGCCGGTGGGTGACACCGGCGTCACCGGAGCCGCCACCCGCATGAAGCCGCCACCCGCATGACCGGTTGGGTCGTCGTCGTACCGGTCAAACCGCTGGCGGTCGCCAAGAGCCGGCTCGCCCATCCGGACCGGGCGGCCCTCGCGCTCGCGATGGCCCAGGACACGGTGGCCGCGGCCAGCGCGGTCGGGCGCGGCACGGTCGAAGCCGTCATGATCGTGACGAATGACGGCGCGGCCCGGGCCGGCATGGCCTCCTTGCCGGCCCCGGGCCCTGCCGAGCGGGCCATGACCGAGGGCAGCCGGATTGTCGTTGTTCCCGACACGCCTGACACCGGCCTGAACGCGGCGCTGGCGCATGGTGCCGCCATGGCCGCGCGGCGGTGGCCGGACGCCGGTGTCGCGGCCCTGTCCGCCGACCTCGCCGCGCTGCGCCCGGCCCACCTGCGCGCGGCCCTGCTGGCCATGCCGGCGGACGGCCGCGGCCTGGTCGCGGACGCGGACGGTACCGGCACCGTCCTGCTCGCCGCCACGGCCGGCACACCGCTGGCGCCCCGGTTCGGGCCGGGCAGCCGCGCGGCGCACATCCGTTCCGGGGCCCGGGACCTGACCGGGCCGCTCGGCGGGTCCGTCCGCGGCCTGCGCCGTGACGTGGACACGATCGAGCATCTGCGGGAGGCGGTCGGTCTCGGCGTCGGCCCCTGGACCAGGCGGGCCCTGTCCGCCGGCCCGGGGACAGCGCTCCGGTGCCCGCCGGCCCGGTGACTCCCGCCAGGGGTCAGGCCGTGTCCGCGCCCACTGCGGTGACGGCGCCCGTCCCGATGAGATCCGTTCCTATGACGTCCACCCGCTGGCGCGTGCTGAGGGTGCCGCGGCCGGGCCCGCGGTAGGAGCCGGACGTGGGTGCCACCTCGGTGTAGTCCCGGCCGGTGGCCACGGTCACGTACCGCTGGTCCGCCAGCCGGTCGTGGCAGGGGTCGAGCGCGACCGCGCGCGCCCCGCCCCCGGGCAGCCCCGCGTCCGCGGGGACGATCACTTCGACCCAGGCGTGCGAGGCGCTCTCACCGGTCATGTGGCCGGAGACGTACCGCGCCGGCACGCCCGCGGCCCGGCACAGCGCCAGCATGACGTGCGCGTGGTCCTGGCAGACCCCGCGTCCCCCGGCGAGGGCCTGCGCGGCCGTGGTCGTCACGTCGGTGCTCCCGCCCGCGTACCCGATCCTGCGGTGCACCCAGGCGCAGCACCGCAGCGCGGTCTCGAGCGGGTCGGGGGCGGCCAGCGACCGGGCTGTCGCGGTTATGGCGGCGTCGGGTGCCGTCAGCGGGGTGGGCGTGAGCAGCCTGCGGCCGGTCAGGGCGGACGCCGGCAGCGTGGGCGGCCCGGCCCCGGCGGTGCGGGTGAGGACGACCGTGGCGTCGAAGTCGAGCCGCCGGGGCACGGTGTCCAGCCGCACCAGCGCGGCCGGGGAGCCGTCGGCCGTGCGCTCCCAGGTGACGGTGGCCGCCGGGTCGGACACGGCGAGGTGGTAGGCGCGTACCGCCTGGTCACCGTGCTGTCGCGGGGGAATGACGACCAGGCGGTGCGCCAGCTGCCAGGCCGGGCCGTCGTAGGTGTAACTGAACCGTTGCCGAATACGGTAGGTCACCGATGCGACCGCCGGGTCCGCCAGGTCGACGTCCATTTCCTCGGCGGAAAGCACACTGTCAGGCACTGTACGTAACAAGGCCGCCTGTGCCGCCTGCTGCGCGCGCACCGGCTGCGCCGGTACCGCCCCGGCCGTCACCGCCACGCTCCGACGACCGCCGGCACCGTCCGGCAGGATGTTTCCTCCATGCTGCGATATTCACCCGAGCACATTTCATGAGCGTTACACATCGCGTTCGTCCAGGCGTCATCCCGGACGAGTTGCGCGGGTCCTAATCGCCACACCCGGCTGCCGCGTTCCCGCGGGACTGGCACCATCGAGGGCATGACCGAGCTGGTGGTGAACCGATCTGAGCAACCGCAGCGCAAACCGCGAAGCGCCCTGCTCGAACCGCTGGAAGCACCCCGGCAACCAGTACCGTCAGATCTTCCAAATGATCGGTTCATCAACCGGGAGAAGTCCTGGCTGGACTTCAACGCGCGGGTGCTCGCGCTCGCCGAGGACGAGAGCGTCCCGCTGCTTGAACGCGCCAAGTTCCTGGCAATCTTCGCCAGCAACCTCGACGAGTTCTACATGGTCCGGGTCGCGGGCCTGATGCGCCGCGAGGCGACCCGGCTCGCGGTGCTCTCCGCCGACGGGCTCACCGCGCGCGAACAGCTCGACCTCATCAGCCGTACCACCGCCGAGCTCGGCGAACGCCACTCCCGCTGCTTCACCGACGCCGTCGTCCCCGCCCTGGCCGAGGCGGGCATCACCATCCAGCTGTGGAACGACCTGACCGACGGGCAGAAGGACCGGCTGCACCACTACTTCCACCAGCAGATCTTCCCCGTCCTGACCCCGCTCGCGGTCGACCCGGCGCACCCCTTCCCCTACATCAGCGGACTCTCCCTCAACCTTGCGGTTACTGTACGTGACCCAGGTGGGGACGGCGACCGGTTCGCCCGCGTGAAGGTCCCGCAGAACGTGCCCCGGCTGATCCGGGTCACTCCGGAACCCACCAGGGGCGTGGACGGCCACCGCCTCGCGCACGACCCGAACGGCGACGACCACGAGGTCTGCTTCATCCCGCTGGAAGAAGTGATCTCCGCGCACCTCTCGCAGCTCTTCCCCGGCATGGAGGTGGTGGACTCCCACCTGTTCCGGGTGACCCGCAACGCCGACCTGGAGGTCGAGGAGGACGAGGCCGAGGACCTGCTCCAGGCCCTCGAACGCGAACTGGCCCGCCGACGGTTCGGCCCGGCCGTACGCCTCGAGGTCGGCGACGACATCGACGACGACCTGCTGGACCTGCTGATGCGCGAACTTGAGGTCACCCATCGTGAGGTGGCCCGGGTCCGCGGGCTGCTCGACCTGTCGGTGCTGTGGGCGCTGTACGAACTCGACCGCCCGGAGCTCAAGGACCGGCCGCACGTGCGGCGGACCCACCCGCGGCTGGTGTCCGCCGACGAGCAGGTCGACTTCTTCGCGGCGCTGCGCGAGGGCGACGTGCTCGTCCACCACCCCTACGACTCGTTCACCACCTCGGTGCAGCGCTTCATCGAGCAGGCCGCCGCCGACCCGCAGGTGCTGGCCATCAAACAGACCCTGTACCGGACCTCGGGCGACTCCCCCATCGTGGACGCGCTGATCTCCGCGGCCGAGGCCGGCAAGCAGGTCGTCGTCCTGGTCGAGATCAAGGCCAGGTTCGACGAGACCGCGAACATCCGGTGGGCCCGCGAGCTGGAGCGGGCCGGCTGTCACGTCGTGTACGGGCTGATCGGGCTGAAGACCCACTGCAAGACCTGTCTGGTGGTCCGCCAGGAACGCGGCGGGCTGCGGCGCTACTGCCACATCGGGACGGGCAACTACAACCCGAAGACCGCCCGCCTCTACGAGGACCTCGGCCTGCTCACCGCCGACCCCGACATCGGCGCCGACCTCACCGACCTGTTCAACGTCCTGACCGGGTACAGCCGCCAGACCGAGTACCGCTCACTGCTGGTCGCCCCCCAGCTCATGCGGGACGGGATCATCGAGCGCATCGAGCAGGAGGCCGAGGCCGCGCACCAGGGCCGCCCGTCCGGCGTCCGGATCAAGGTGAACAGCCTGGTCGACGAAGAGGTCATCGACGCGCTGTACCGGGCCTCCCGCGAGGGCGTGCCCGTCCAGTGCCTCGTCCGCGGGATCTGCGCGCTGCGCCCGGGCGTGCCGGGCCTGTCGGAGACGGTGCACGTCCGCTCGATCCTGGGCCGCTTCCTGGAGCACAGCCGGGTGCTGGAGTTCACCGCGGTCCAGGAGTGCTGGATCGGCAGCGCGGACATGATGCACCGCAACCTCGACCGCCGGATCGAGGCGCTGGTACGGGTCGCGCAGCCGTCTCAGCAGGGGCCGCTGAAGGCCATGCTCGACCACTCCTTCTCCGACGGCGTGGCGGCCTGGATCCTGCGGCCGGACGGCACCTGGCACCGCCGGGCCGCCGACCCGGACGGGCAGCCGCTGTCGGACTACCAGAACGACCTGATGGGCGTGCGACCGCGGCGGGCGGCACACGCCTGACCACGGCGGACAACCCGCCGGAGCCTCCGGCCGCGCGACCATTCCATGATCGCACAGCCTTCGGTGCTGCCAGCCTTCTCCAGCCTCCGGCCGCGCGACCATTCCATGATCGCACAGCCTTCGGTGCTGCCAGCCTTCTCCAGCCTCCGGCTGTGCGACCATTCCATGATCGCACAGCCTTCGGTGATGTCGCGATACCGGTGTGATCCCGGTACTCAGTTGTCCTGCGGATCCTCGCTGGCGGAGACGCTGGCCTTGAACTCCGAACCGGGCCGGAACTTCGGCACGACCGAGGCCGCGACATGCACCGGCTCACCCGTCGCGGGGTTACGGCCGGTGCGAGCCGCCCGCTCGACGCGCTCGAAGACACCGAACCCCGTAATGGTCACCTTCTCACCGGCGGAGACGGCCTCCTGAATCGCGTCGAAGACGGCATCGACGGCCTTGGTCGCGTTCGACCGCCCGCCCTCGATCTGCTGAGCGATTCGATCAACCAACTGGGACTTGTTCACAACAACCTCCGGACGCCCCCCGCGAGTGCGGGGTAGGGAGCAGATCGGGCATCACACTGCGCTGCACCGTAGGCATGTCCACCGGTTAGGGCAATTCCCGTGCGCGTGTCGCGCGACACAAACATGCACGTCAGCGTCCCTTCTAGATCATCAGATGCCATCAGGAGGATGCCGGCGGTCCTCCGATGGGCTACGTTTCGTAGCATTCAATGTTTTTCGCTGACTCCTGCCGTGGCCGGTACGGTGGTGGGCAGCCAGCCGGGCCGGGTGGCCTCGAAGGCCGCGACGGCGTCCTGGTGGCGCAGTGTCAGGCCGACGTCGTCGAGGCCCTCCAGCAGCCGCCAGCGGGTGAAGTCGTCGATGTCGAAGGCCGCAACGAGCCCGGGCGCGCGCACCTCGCGGGCGGCCAGATCGACGGTGATCTCGACACCGGGATCGGCCTCGACCTGGCTGGTCAGCGCCTCGACCGTCGCGGCGGGCAGGGTGACGGCCAGCAGCCCGTTGCCGAGGGCGTTGCCGCGGAAGATGTCGGCGAACCTGGCGGAGATCACCGCCTTGAAGCCATAGTCCTGCAGCGCCCACACGGCGTGCTCGCGGGACGACCCGGTACCGAAGTCCGGGCCGGCGAGCAGGATCGTGGCACCGGCGTGGGCGGGGCTGTTCAGCACGAACGCGGGGTCGGCCCGCCACTCGGAGAACAGCCCGGCGCCGAAGCCGGTGCGTTCGATCCGCTTCAGCCACTCGCTGGGGATGATCTGGTCGGTGTCGACGTCGCTGCGCCGCAGCGGCACCGCCCGGCCGGTGTGGGTGGTGAACGCCTCCATCGCGGGTGCGCTCCCTTCGTCGGTGTCGAGGTTGTCGCCGGAGCTGCTGGCGGGGCGCCAGCGTCAGAGGTCCGCCGGGGTGGTCAGCCGCCCGGTGACGGCGGTGGCCGCGGCGACGGCCGGCGACACCAGGTGGGTGCGGCCGCCCGGCCCCTGGCGTCCCTCGAAGTTGCGGTTGGACGTGGACGCGCTGCGCTCCCCCGGCCGCAGGGTGTCCGGGTTCATCCCGAGGCACATCGAGCAGCCCGCGCTGCGCCACTGCGCCCCGGCTGCGCGGAAGACCTCGTCGAGCCCTTCCGCCTCGGCATCGGCCTTCACCACCATCGAACCCGGGACGACCAGTACGCGCACCCCGTCGGCGACCCGGCGCCCGCGCAGGACCTCGGCGGCGGCCCGCAGGTCCTCGATGCGCCCGTTGGTGCAGGAACCGATGAACACCGTGTCCACGGCGATGTCACGCAGCGGCGTGCCCGGGGTGAGCGCCATGTAGGCCAGGGCCCGCTCGGCCGAGGCCCGCAGCGCGGGGTCGGCGTAGCCGGCCGGGTCGGGGACCCGGGCGGCCAGCGGCGCGCCCTGCCCCGGGTTGGTGCCCCAGGTGACGAACGGGCTCAGCTCGGCGGCGTCGATGACGACCTCGCGGTCGAACGTGGCGTCGTCGTCGGTGGCGAGGGTGCGCCAGTAGGCCACCGCCTCGTCCCAGGCGGCCCCGGCCGGGGCGTGCGGGCGTCCCCGCAGGTGGGCGAAGGTCACCTCGTCCGGAGCGATCATGCCGGCGCGGGCGCCCGCCTCGATGGACATGTTGCAGACCGTCATCCGGCCTTCCATGGACAGCGACCGGACGGCCTCGCCCCGGTACTCGATCACGTACCCCTGGCCACCGCCGGTGCCGATCCGGGCGATGATCGCGAGGATCAGGTCCTTGGCGGTCACCCCGGCCGGCAGTGCCCCCTCCACGGTGACGGCCATAGTCCTCGGGGGCCGCTGCGGCAGCGTCTGGGTGGCCAGCACGTGCTCGACCTGGCTGGTGCCGATGCCGAAGGCGAGCGCACCGAACGCGCCGTGGGTGGAGGTGTGGCTGTCCCCACAGACGATCGTCATGCCCGGCTGGGTCAGGCCCAGCTGCGGGCCCACGACGTGGACGATGCCCTGGCCGGGGTCGTTCATGGGGTGCAGCCGGACGCCGAAGTCGGCGCAGTTCTTGCGCAGGGCCTCGACCTGGGCCGCCGAGACCGGGTCGGCGATCGGCAGCAGCGTGTCGACGGTCGGGACGTTGTGGTCCTCGGTGGCGATGGTCAGGTCCGGGCGGCGGACGGGCCGGCCGGCCAGCCGCAGCGCCTCGAACGCCTGCGGGCTGGTCACCTCGTGGACGAGGTGCAGGTCTATGTAGAGCAGGTCGGGTTCGTTGTCGGCACGCCGGACGACGTGGGCGTCCCAGACCTTCCTCGCGAGTGTGCGCCCCATGGCCCACTCCTTCAGGTGGCTTCCTCGGGCCCGTCCGGCAGCGCCGGGCGGGGTGACGAACGTGCGGTGCGGATCACTGACCCGGGCCATCCGAAATCTCGTACACCCCCGTGCATCTCATTATTTGGGATGGCAGTATCAATGTGTGGAACAGCTTAGCGGAGTCGGCGTGCTGGACAAGGCGGCCCTTGTGCTGACCGCGGTGGAGACCTCCCCCGCATCCCTGGGCGACCTGGTCGCCCGTACCGGGCTGACCCGGGCGACCGCCCACCGCCTGGCCGCCGCCCTCGAGGTGCACCGGCTGGTCGGACGCGACCCCAGCGGCCGGTTCGTACCCGGCCCACGGCTGGCCGCCGGCGGCGCGGCACCGCTGCCGTGGGCCCTGCTGGCCGCCGCCACGCCGGTGCTCGCGCACCTGCGGGACGCCACCGGGGAGAGCACCCAGCTCTACGTCCGGCGCGGGGACGTGCGGGTGTGCGTGGCCGCCGCCGAACGGGCCAGCGGCCTGCGCGACACCGTCCCGGTCGGGACCATGCTGCCGATGACCGCCGGCTCCGGCGCGCAGGTCCTGCTCGCCTTCGGCGCGGACCCGTTCCCGGGCCGGGACGCCACCGCCCCGGCCACAACCAGGGGCGCAGCGCCAACGGCGCCAACCAGGGGCACAGCGCCAACGGGGCTGGCCAAGGCGGTGGAACCGCCGGCGGGCGCGGCCTTCGGGGCGTCCACCCTGGCGCAGGTGCGGCGGCGGGGCTGGGCTGAGAGTGTCGGCGAGCGGGAGGCCGGGCTCGCCTCGGTGTCGGCCCCGGTACGCGACGCCACCGGCCGGGTCGTCGCGGCGCTGTCCCTGTCCGGCCCGGTCGAGCGGCTCACCCGCTCCCCCGGCCGACGCCACGGGGCCACCGTCGCCGCCGCCGCCGAACGGCTGAGCCGCCAGGCCACCGAGCCACCGAACGGCTGAGCCACCGAGCCACCGAGCGGCTGAAGCGGACCGTCCCACCGACGGCCCTGGGCCCGCTCGTCGGCGTGGGGCAGCTGCTTTCAGTGTCCGCGGGGCTTCCAGTTTCAGTGTCCGCGGGGCTTCCAGCATCCGCGGCGGACCCCCTGTACCCGCCGCGGGCTGGCCTCCGCCCCATCTGGCGCGTCGGAAAGAAGGCGTTCTCGCCCATATATGTCGTAGTGGGCAGCAGGTGGAGTGACGACGTCATCCGTCACATTTGATGGCCCGGAGTTTCGCCGTAAGCGAACGCGCGCAGTGCGGCGATGTTCAGGACGACGAGCGTCCGCCCCCTGTTCGCGATCAGCCGGCTCGACCGGAAGGTCCGCAGGTCCCGGCCGACGGACTCCCTGGACGACCCGATGGCGGCAGCGAGATCACGATGTGTCACACGTAACGTGATCGCGACGCTGCCGTCGGGCTGCCCGTCCCCGTGCCGGTGCGCGAGCTCGAGCAGGTGGCGGGCGAGACGGATGCCGGTCGGGTACGCGCCCAGCTCCGACCGGCGCCGGTCGGACTCCCGCAGCCGCCGGGTGATCGAGCTGACCAGGGCCCGCACGACCTGGGGATGGGTGGCCACGAACGTCCGGAACGCCTCGGCGGAGACGGCGACCAGCTGCGCGGGCTCCACCGCCACGACCGACGCCGACCTGGTCCCGCCGTCGATGACCGCCATCTCGCCGATGAGGTCGCCGGGGCCGCGGTGGGCGAGCAGGGTCTCGTACCCGCTCTCGGCGACGGTCACGACCTTCACGCGCCCGGTCCGTACGATCATCACCAGGTCGGCCCGGTCGCCCTCCTGCAACAGGACGTCACCCGGCCCGTAGTGCCGGACCGTGCCGAGCGCCTCGAGCGCGAGCCGGTCCTGCGGACTCATCTGGGCGTGTCCGTGTTCACCGCTGAGCATGCCCGCGCCCGTCCGTGTCACCTGCGGCCACTTGTTTCCTTCTGTCACAGAGCTGGTGGCGCAGAGTACCTTTTTGCTCCGGTACAAAAGCCGAGGCGGCCACTGGCCACAACACCATGACGCCGTACCGCCATGATCCTCATACTTTCCGCAGTGTCCGACGAGCCGCGCGGCCCTCTCCTGTCCGTTGGCGGTGTTTCCGTCATAAGGTCCTGCTCACCGGGTCTGCGCCGTGCTGCCTGGCCGGGTATCCTGGCCAACCGGCCAGGCCGGGCGTACCACGGCTGATGCGCGTACAGGGGGGAGCACCGGCGATGCGCAGGCTGGGTTCCCGCTACGTCCTGCACCAGCCGCTCGGGAAGGGCGCCAGCGGTGAGGTCTGGCGGGGCGAGCGGGCCGACGACGGCACCGGCGACCACGGGCCGGTAGCGGTCAAGATCCTGCGGCCCGAGCTGTCCGACGACCCGGAGATCGTCGACCGGTTCCTGCGCGAGCGCCGGGTCCTGCTGGCCTTCGACGACCCGCATCTGGTGAAGGTCCGCGACATCGTCGCCGAGGGCAGCACCCTCGCGATCGTGATGGACCTCGTGGACGGGACGGACCTGCGCGGCTATCTGCGCGCCCGCGGCCGGCTCCCCGCCGCCGAGGCGGTCGGGCTCGTCGGGCAGGTGCTCTCGGCCCTGGCCGTCGTCCACACCGCCGGCGTCGTCCACCGGGACGTCAAACCGGCGAACATCCTCGTCGACACCGGCGGCGGCGGGCCGGCCCGGGCCATGCTGACCGACTTCGGCATCGCCCGGCTGACCCAGAGCCCGTCCATGACCAGGCTCAGCGTCGCGATCGGCACGCCGATGTACATGGCGCCGGAACTCGCCGAGCACACCCGGGCGGGCCCCGCCGCCGACATCTACGGGGCCGGCGTCGTCCTCTACGAGCTGCTGGCCGGCCGGCCTCCGTTCGTCGCGCCGAACCCGATCGCCATGATCCGGGCGCATGCCTTCGAGGCACCACCGCCGATCGACGGGATCGACGGGCCGCTGTGGGACGTCATGTGCCGCCTGCTGGCCAAACATCCCTCGGAGCGGCCCGCCACGGCGGACGCGGCGCGCTTGGCGCTGCAGGCCGCGCTGGCCGGCCGGAAGCCGCATGACCGCGCCTTCGCGGCGCCGGCGGACCTCGGCAGGACATCCGTGATCACCTCACGGCAGTCACCCGGCGAGGACGACGACCCCGCGACCCTGCTCTCACCGACGGCGTCCTCCCCGGTGTCCCCCGCCGCCCCGGTGCCCGAGCCGGCACGCGCGGGCCCGGCTACCGGACGTGACCTGGCGGCCTCACCTGCCGGCGACGCCTCACCTGCCGGCGGCGCTCCGCAGGCACCGCCGGTCGCCGGGACCACCCGGCTGTCGGGCCCCGGGCCCGCCCAGGCGGGCGCGTACGGGACGGGCCGGGGGCACGAGGACGAGCCGGAGTATGCCCGGACCGCCATCGCCGGCGCGGCATCCTCCCTGCCGGCCGCATCCTCACCGGCCGCGGCGCCGACGGCTCGGCCGGCGGCCGCGGCGCCGACAGCACAGCCGGCGGCACCGTCATCGGAGCCGGCGGGAGAACGCCCGCGGCCGCGGTCCGCCCGCGCCCGCGTCCTGGTCGCGGCCGGGCTCGGGGCCGCCGTGCTCGTCGGCGCCGGGTCATGGGCCCTGGCCGCCGGCCTCGGCGGCGACGGGGGCCGAGGCGGCGAGACGGCCTCCGTGGCGGGCGCGCCGCTGGTCACCGCGCCGGCCGCACCGGGCACCACGGCGGCCACGTCCGGGCCGGACGCCACCCGGGGCCCGGCACCGGCGGCGTCCGCCGTGGCCGTGCCGGCATCCGCTCCGCCCACCGCGAACGTCACAGCGCAGGCCGGCACCGGGCCGGGCGGTGGGCCGACCGGCCCCGCCGGCGGACCGAGCGCTGCCCCGAGCGCCGCGCCGCCCCCGGCGTCACCGCCGGATTCCCGCGTGGCGGTACCGGACGTGCGGGGCATGGTGCTCAACGACGCCTCCGCGGCCCTGCGCCAGGACGGTTTCACCAACATCCCCTACGTGTACGACTGCTACCGCTCCTCCGACATCAGCAATGTGGTGCGCCAGGACCCGGCTGCCGGCACGCGGATCGCGACGACGGCGGCGGTACGCCTGTACCTGCAGGCCAACGACTGCTCGGACGTGCCGAACGTCGTCGGGATGACGTTGGACGACGCCGCGGCAACCCTCAGGAAGGCCGGCTTCAGCAACATCCCCTACGTGTACGAGTGCCTGAACTCGAAGCAGATCGGGGCCGTCGTCACGCAGTCGGTCGCGCCGGGGACCAGCTACGGCAGGAGCAAGCCGGTGAGCCTGAAGCTGCAGGCGAACAACTGCTGATCACCCAGTCCGCCGGTCACGACTGACCGTCGCGGCCGGCCGACCACCGTTACCGGCCGCGCCCGGCCGGCGCACCCGGTCAGCAGACACACCCGGTCAGCCGGCACGCTCGCCCAACCGGAACGGTTCACCGGCCGGCACACCGGCCAGCCGCAACGGCCACCCGGCCAGAACCACCACCCAGCCAGAACGGCCAGCCGGCCGGGAGGAGGGGCCGCCGGTCAGCCGGAACGGTCGATCGGGCGCGGCCGGTTCGACCACAGCGGCGGAGCGGCCCGCAGGCCCGACCGGGAGTCCTCGGCGGACCGGGAGCGGGCCTCCTCGCCCGGGCGCGGACCCGGCCGGGCATCGTCCCCCGGCGAGCGCGGGCCCGGCTCGGAGCCCTCGCCCGACCGCAGCCCCGGCCGGACGTTCTCACCGGGCCACAGGCCGAGCCTGGCGTCCTCACCGGAGCGCAGGCCCGGCCGGGCGTTCTCCCCCGAGTGCAGGCCCTGCCGGGCATGGCGGCCGAACTCGCGGGCCAGCGGCAGCGTGGGCCGCTGCGGGACGCGAGCGCCTACCGCGGACCGGTCGAAAGCCTCCCGGACGCCCGCCGCGGACCGCGGGCCGACCGTGGCCGGGCGGGGCACCGCCGCCCACATGTCGACCTCGACGATGATCTCCCCGTCCTCGGAGGCCATCCGCAGCCGCCCGCCGTGGACCTCGACCAGCCGCCGCACGACGTACAGGCCCATGCCCGCGCCGTCGGTCTCCCGGGTAGCCGTCCCGTCCCGCTGGGTGAACGGCTCGAAGAGCTGGCGGATCGTGGCCGGGTCGAGGTCGGGGCCGGGGTTGCGCACCCGCAGGATCACTTCGTCACCGACCCGGCCGGCGATCAGCCGGACCGGCGCTCCCGGCCAGGAGTGCACCAGCGCGTTGTCGACAAGGTTCGCGACGACCTGGTGCAGCGCCTGCCGGGCCATCCGCACGGGCAGGTGGGGCGGGACGTCGACGGTGACGTTGGCGGCTGTCGTCGGCGTGTAGGACAGGGTCGCGAGCACCTCGTTGACGACCTCGGGGAGGTCCGCGACGCTGTTCTCCTCGGTGCCGGTGGCCGTCGCCGCGGTGAGCATGTTCTCCAGCAGCCGGGACAGCCGGTCGGAGTAGCTGACCGCCGAGTCGAGCATGTCGTCGAGCTGCGCCGGGGACATCCGGTCCCGCCGGCGCTTGATGGTGAGCAGGGTCCCGCGGATGCCGGTCAGCGGCGTGCGGAACTCGTGGGAGACGGTGGCAACCAGGTCGCTGCGGATCCGGTCGGTCTCCTCGAGACGGGCCATCAGGCTCTGCTGCCCCTCGTAGAGCTGCGCCCGGAAGTGCTCGGCCCGCCGCCGCGCCTGTTCGTTGAAATGCCAGAAGATCACCTGTGCCGCCGCCAGCGCGCAGATGAACGCCGCGCTGACCCCGGCGAACACCCAGGGCGACCCGGTGTACTCGGGCATCACGATCTGGCCGCCCACCACGCCGTTCGCCACGAACACGAACGCGATCGCCAGCAGGTAGACCGTCCAGTCCTCGTACAGGGCGATGAGGGCGACGACCACGAAGAAGTGGAAGTACACCTCGGTCTGCCCGTGCGAGAGGTGGACGAACACCACCGAGCTGCACAGCAGGCCGAGGCTGGTGGCCAGCGCCCGCAGCCGGCGCACACCCGGCAGGACGGCGGCGCCCAGCAGCACCGCGGACGGGGCGGTCGAGGCCAGGCCCTGCCAGATCCGGAAGTCCTGGTACCAGGCGTAGGTTACGATCATGGGCAGGTGGATGGCCAGGATCCAGACCAGCAGCCGGTGCCGGGCGACCCAGTCCTCGGTGGGCAGGCCGCGGCCGTGCGGCATCCACTCCAGCAGTTCCCCGCCGATCCTGCCGGTGACGCTCGCGGCATCCGCTATGGAGCGGCGGGGGGAATCCGGCATGTCGACACGGCGGACCCGGCCGGCGCGCGCACCACCGTGGCGACGCCGCGCCCGGTCAGGTACAGGGGCCGCGGAGGACATCCGGGCTATCCTGCCCCGATCACCATCGGACGCACCATGGCCGTCAAGGATGGTGTGCCATGCCAAGCATGCCTACCCGGGACTAGACCATCTTCACCAGTCCGCAACAGGTTCAAAAGGGGCATGGCGCGGCCAGCGCCCGCTTCGACAACCTGTGGGCTGCAAGGTGGCCTTCGGAAGGGCCGCCGTAGGAGGAGGACACCGTGCTCCCCGTGACCCTGACCGCTGCCAGCCCGACCCGCACCGCAGCCGCCATGGACCCGACCTGCGCCGGCCCGACGTCCCCACTCACCCCGCTGCCCTCGCTCGCCACGGCGACGCAGGCGGTCGCCACGAAGGAGCCGGCCGAGGGCACCGTCCCCCGGCTGCGTCTGATCACCACCGGCCGCCGGGCGGGCGAGACCGTCCACGGCCGCGGCGGCCCGAGCTCCTGCGGCTGCCGGGAGTGCGCGATGGCCCGTCACCCCGCGTCCCTCCCCCGCCTCGCGGTAGTCCGGTAGTCGGCGGCCGCATAGCCCGACCGGGTGATGTCGTGCCGGCCCGGCTGGCACGACATCACGGCAGGAGCCGGCTGGCGAAAGCCCGCGGGCAGCGCCCGCTGGCCAGGTCTCGGACTTCCCAGGTGAACCGGCTGGGCCAGGTGAACCGGCTGGACCGGGTGGGACCGGGTGGGACACAGCACCGCCCCTCAGGCCGTCACCTGACGGCGCGACAGCAGGCAACGGCCGGACAGCCGACAACCGAACGCGACACAAAGGGCCGTCGACCATGATCACTCAGGTCGACGGCCTTTGCCATCCATATTCCGATGTAGCCCCGACCGGATTCGAACCGGCGCTACCGCCTTGAGAGGGCGGCGTCCTAGGCCACTAGACGACGGGGCCAACTGTTCTCTTTTTCCACCTTCGGACGGCTCCCACCCTACAGCAGGGAACGCCCGAAGCTGGGGTACCAGGACTCGAACCTAGACTAACGGAACCAGAATCCGTTGGGCTGCCAATTACCCCATACCCCAAGGCTGCCCTTGCGGGCGAGGCTTACTGTACCGCATCAGCGCGGGGAGCAGGGCGGCAAGCAGCCGCGACGCTCCCCGGCGCGTCGGCCCGCCGGGACTGCCGGGGCCGCCGCCGGGACTGCCGGGGCTGCCGCCGGGACTGCCGGGGCTGCCGGCCTCGGCCGGCGCTGTCAGCGGGCCACGACCGGGTTGGTGAGCGTGCCGATGCCCTCGACCGTGACGGCCACGGTCTGGCCGGGGCTCAGCGGGCCGACACCGGCCGGTGTCCCGGTCAGCAGCAGGTCGCCGGGCAGCAGGGTCATCGCCGCGGACATGTAGGCGATCAGCGACGGGATGTCGTGCACCAGCAGCTTCGTGCGCGCGTCCTGCCGCAGCTCGCCGTCGACGGTGGTGCGGATCGCCAGGTCGGAGGCGTCCAGGTCGGTCTCGATCCAGGGGCCGACCGGGCAGAAGGTGTCATGCCCCTTGGCCCGGGCCCATTGGCCGTCCGCCTGCTGCTGGTCACGCGCGGTCACGTCGTTCGCGCAGGTGTAGCCCAGGACGACGTCCAGCGCGCGGGCCGCCGGGACGTCCCGGCACAGCCGCCCGATGACGATCGCCAGCTCGCCCTCGTAGTCGACCCGGTCGCTGTCGACGGGCAGCGCGACCGGGTCCCCCGGCCCGACCACGCTCGTCGACGGCTTGAGGAAGAGCACCGGACGCTGTGGCACGGCGTCCCCGCCCATCTCCCGGACGTGGTCGGCGTAGTTCTTGCCGACGCAGAGCACCTTGCTGGGCAGCACCGGCGCGAGTAACCGCACGTCGCCGAGCGCGTGCCGGGCCCCGGTGAAGCTGAACGCGCCGAACGGATGGGGGGTGATCGTGGCCACGGTCGCCTCGCCCGTCTCGACCGAGCCCTCGACGACGCCGAAGGCCGGCTCCGTCCCGTCTGTGAACCTCGCGATACGCACCCTGCCGACGTTAACCGGCCGGCCCGTTGCCGGCGACGCCCGTGAGGTGCCGAAACGGCCCGTTCGTCATCCGGCGGGCGGCGCAGGCCACAATCACGGTGGGGCATGGGACCGGTTTCGCGTGCCCCCGAACCACGCATACCCTCAGCCGCGCGGCCCCGTGCACGTTCGCCCTTCGTGCACGTCCACACAGTCACGTCCACACAGCACAGCGGTGCACGCCCGTCAGCGGTGCGCGCCCACACAGCGCCAGTCCGGAAGGAGCCAGGTGAGCGAGATCACACCCGTCTACGATGTCGGCGCGCCGGAGCCGAAGCCCATCGACGAGGAGCTGAGCGTCAAGCTCGGCCACCTCGCCGAGGACGCCATCCTGCGCGGCAAGCCCAACGGCGACGAGCGGTGCGACAACTGCCTGTACTACCTCGACACCGACAAGGACATCACCTACTGCTGGCACCCCAAGCTGCGCATCCTCGTCGGCGGCGACTGGTGGTGCCAGTGGTGGGAGGAGATCGAGGACTGACCCCGCGGGCCCGCGGCCCGTTCCCGACAGGTCCGGTCCGCGGCCTGTTCCCATACATGGATCGTCCATACGTTGGCGGCCTGTCCCGTCAGCGAGCAGCCCGGCCGGCTGACGAATGTCAGCCCGGTCGGTGGGCGTCAGTCCAGCCCGTCCGCGAACACGGCAAGGGCCGCGGCGAGCGTGTGATCGAGCAGAGCGGCTACCTCCGGCCAGCGGGCTTCCGGCTCGTCGGTGTACACAAACGTCGCGCTCTCCGTTTCGGTGGGCCGTAGGGCCTGTACCGGCAGAACCCGCCCACCCGGACCGGCCTCGTCAACCGGTGCCGGTTCGGCATCCGCGACGATTTCAGCAAGGACGGTGAGCGCAAGCACGCCAGCAGACAGCGGGGAAGCCCGGACTCGTCATATCAGCCCATCCGCGATCTCCGGAAAGGCCATCGCCGACGTCGTGGGCTTCTCCTGCTGTGGTCGGCCTCTTCCGGAGAGCCTATGTCGAGGCCGATTCCACGTGCTATCCGCGTCGCTTCGTCCAGCATCGCCCTGCCGCGCTCGCGGTCGTCGCTACCGGATAGAAGCTGGCCGAGCTGCACGAGCGAGATCACGAGATCCCGCTGCTTGCCGGCATTGACCGGATCCGCCTCCGCCAACCGCCGGCGGATCGCCAGACCGTCGGTGAACAACTGCTGCGCACGGACCGTGTCCCCCACCGCGACCGCGACATCCCCCAGCTTCTCG
>NZ_CEVIVC010000058.1:3317-5795 GCF_982290645.1 Protofrankia sp. CiP1_Cm_nod4 | reverse complement strand
TCCGCCAACCGCCGGGCGGAGGCGACCATGGCGTCGCCGCGTTCCCACGCCGCCGAGGTGATACCGATGTTCAGCAGCGCGGCGAGTTCCCGATCGACAAGCTCGAGAAATCCCCGGCTGTCCGGCGGCACCATCGGCACGACCTCGCCCAGCAGCGCGGCCACCGACGACTCGCCCGTGAGCATCTCGGCGATGTCCAACGTGAATGTGACAACGTCGTCGAACCTGTGCTGGGCACTGCGGTGGCGGGCGACCTCCACCACGTCGGCGAAATCCCCGCGTCCCGCATCGAGCCGGGCCAGCCGCATGCGCTCTGCCCTACCGTGCCGCTCTGCCCGGGTCTCGGGCTCGGCGTCGACGAGCCGGGCGGCGATCCACGGGTGGACGAGCACATCGCCGTCGAGACGTAACAGCAGTGTCCGGTCCGCGAGCCGCATAACCGCCGATGAGACCATCCGACGCCGCTGATCGTCAGGTTCTTCAGCCAGCCAGGCGAATGCAAGATCGTCGGCTGACATGGGAACGTTCGACACCGCCGCATGGAGCAGCAGTGAGCGCTCGTCGGCGGTCACTGTCGCGAGCAGCAGCTCCAGGACGATGTCGCGGCTGCCGAGCAGCAGAGCATCATCCACCGCCCGATCGAAGGTGCGATCCTCGGAGAGATCGACGCCGAGTTCGTCGGCCAGGCCCACGATCCGCTCAGTGACCTCCCGTAGGTTCGCGGCGCCGTTGCGCAACAGCGCGTCGACGAACTCCACCAGCCGCGGATGCCCGCCGACCGTCCGGGCCAGGGTGCGCCGGTCGGTCTCGTTCAGCGTCCGCAGGCTCGGCAACCGCAGGAGCAGACGGCCCAGCTCGGCGCCGCTGAGTGGCCCCACCTCCATCCGCCGCAGGAACAGGCCGGTACGCCCCGGCAGAGGGTATCTACAGGTCACCAGCATGCGGCCCTGGGCGCTGGCACGGGCCAGGCCGCCGAACACCTCGGCGAAACCAGGGTCGGCGAAGGCCCGGCCGTCCTCGGTGAGGTTGCGCTCGAAGTCGTCGAAGAGCACCAACAGCCGGTGTTCGCCCAGCAGCCTCCCGATCAGATCGATCTTCGCTGTGTCCTCGTGACGCGGGTCGGCCAGCGAGGCACGGGCGTCGGCCAGCTCCGGGACACCACGCAGCACGTCGACGGTCTCGGCGATCAGCGACGGCGGGTTCCAACGACCGACATGTACCGCGACAGCCCAGCCGTCGGCCCGCAGCCTGGTCAGCACCCGCCCGGCCACCGCGGTCTTGCCGATACCGCCGGGCCCGGTCAGCACTACGCCGGCGACCGCGCCGTACCGCTCCACCGCGGCCCGGCCGCCGCGCAGCACGTCCAGCGCGGTACGGACCTCGCGGCGCCGCCCGACCAGATCCCCCATGGCCAGCTCGCGGACGGTGCCACCGGCCGGCGCGGCGAACGGGCGGGCAAGCGGACGCGGGTTCGCGGCCACGTCCAGCAGCGGCGGGTCGTCGGCCGCGGCGAGCAGCGTCGCGGTGGCGTACTCGGGCGGGGTGAGGCGGCCCGTGGCGCGCGCGGCCGCCCGCCGGTCGGTGTCCACCTGTCGGCGGGCAGCGGCGAGGGCCGCCGCCACCGAGCCGGCCCGGCCGGTGGCCAGTTCCTCGTAGAACACCCGGGCCAGATCGGTCGCGTAACGGTCGGTGACGGTCGTCTGCATGGCCACCACCCGGTCGGCGCCACGCCGGACCAGGGTCGCGGCCAGCCCGTCCGAGCCGGCCGGCTCGTCCGAGCCTGCTGAGCCGGCCGGGCTGGCCGGGCCGGGCGGGCTCGCGGACGCGCCCGAGCAGGACGACAGCACGATCAGCGGCAGCGGGCGGGACGCGCCCTTCAGGGCGTCCACCAGCTCCTCGGCACGGACCGGCACCGGGTTGCCGTCCTCGTCCTCCAGCTCCACCTCGGACGCCGAGCCGTGCGCGGACAGGTGCAGCACGTGGTAGAAGTCGTCGCCGTCCGTGCTCTGGCCGCTCAGCGCGTCGGCGATCTGCTTCAGTCCGGCGACCTCGAGGATCGTGACCTGCGCAGCCCCGGACCCCGCGACCCCGCGGACAGCATCGATGATCGCCTGCATCTCGGCCTCGACGTCGAGCGGCGGGTTCCTCGTCCGGGTCTCCTCCGGCGCGGCCACCGCCACCAGGATCTTCAGCGGGCCGGGCAGTGGGCCGGTCGCGGCCCGGCGTAATCCGGCGACCCGGCGGGTGAAGCGCACCCCGGGCATGGTCGCGAGCAGCCGCCCGTCGGCCAGCCGCAGCAGCTCGTAGGGCAGTGCCAGCACCGCCGGGCCGTCGGCCTCCACCACGACGTCCACGGCCGTGCCGAAGGGAGACGTGTCGATCAGCTCGGTCAGCCGCCGCGCGGCGTCGGCGTCCAGCAGCGCCTCCCGCAACCGGTGACCGGCCTGGGACAGGCGCGTGTCCGCCTCCGCCGGGCTC
>NZ_CEVIVC010000058.1:0-2776 GCF_982290645.1 Protofrankia sp. CiP1_Cm_nod4 | reverse complement strand
ACAGCGCTGCCCGCGCCGTGAGCCGTCCGGCCTCCAGGCGTACGTGCAGCACCAGCTCGTGGGAGAGCGGAGCCGGCCGCGACAGCGCCGAAGCGCCACCCGGCACCGAAGCCCTGCCTGACCCCGAAGCGGTGCCCGGCACCGAAGCGGCGGCTGGCTCGGGCGCGCGCGGTGCCGGCGCGGGCGGGCGCACGTCCCGGGGCGGCAGGAGCGGGCGGGTCCCGGGCACCAGCGGCGGTTCGATCTCGAACGGCTGGCCGGTCAGGACGCGCAGCAGCCGTTCCATCCCGGCATCGGCGTCGGAGATCCCCCTGATCGCGTAGTGGGTCGTCGAGTACGGGCCGAGGAAGGCCGGGACGTCCTCGGCCGTGCGGCCCGGCAGCAGTACCGGCAGGAACTTCGCCAGCCCGGCCGTCCGGTCGCGGTACAGCTCGTCGCGGATCAGCGCCGCCTCGAACTGCACCCCACGGCCGTCGTCCGCGGCGGCCTGGCCCTCACTGCGGCGGCGGTACTCCGGCGAAGCGATGACCAGCACATGGTCGGACGCGCGGACCTCGGCCAGCATCCACAACGGCCAGTCCTGCCGGCGCTCGTTCGCCGGCAGGTCGAGCTTCGCGTCGATCTCCCGCGACCGCAGGAAGATCCACAGATCGCGGACGGCGTTCTCGTGCTCGGGCGACTCGTGGGCATAGGAGAGAAACACCCGCGGCGGACGATCCGTCACCGGAACATCACCATACCGGCACCGCTGCCTGCGCTGTCCCTCACGCCGTCCCCCCGCCGTCGCCGTACAACGGGAATCATAAGCGCGCTTCGGTGACAGCCCTCTCACCGATACGGAAAACGGTCAGTTCAGATAAAAGATGAACAAGTCATTCATATGCTGACATCGGGACTGATAATGCGCTGATGATGCGCTGCTGCCAGTCGCCCCGGACGTTGCCAGTCACCCCGAAGCGCCGTGAAACGGCTACTTGGGAATGATCTGTTCGCCCTGGCGGTGCAGGCCGTAGGTGACGGCGTCCTGGAGGGCTTCCCAGGAGGCGGCGATGATGTTCTCGTCGACGCCGACGGTGTCCCAGCGGTCGCGGCCGTCGCTGGTGCCGACCAGGACGCGGGTCACCGCGCCGGTGCCGGACCTGCCGTCGAGGATGCGCACCTTGTAGTCGACCAGGTCGAGGTCGGCAAGGCCCGGGTAGCCCTTCTCCAGGGCTTCGCGCAGGGCCCGGTCGAGGGCGTTGACCGGGCCGTTGCCCTCGGCCGTGGACACCTGCCGCACACCGTTCAGGACGAGTTTGACGGTCGCTTCGCTGATGACCTCACCGTCCGGCCGCCGTTCGACGATCACACGCCACGACTCGAGGGTGAAGAACCGCCGGGGGCCTTCGGTCTCGTCGCGCAGCAGCAGCTCGAACGACGCCTCCGCGGCCTCGTAGGTGTAGCCGGCCGCCTCCCGCTCCTTGACCAGGTCGACGACCCTCCCCAGCGCCTCGCGCTGGCCGGAGAGGTCCAGGCCCAGCTCCCGGCCCTTGAGCTCGATGGTGGCCCGGCCGGCGAGCTCCGAGACCAGCATCCGCATGTCGTTGCCGACCTCGGCGGGGTCGATGTGCTGGTACATGTCCGGATCGATCTTGACGGCGCTGGCGTGCAGGCCGGCCTTGTGGGCGAACGCGCTCGCGCCGACGTAGGCGCGGTGGGTGTCCGGCGCGGAGTTGGTGATCTCGTCGATGGCGTGCGACACCCGGACCAGCTCGCGCAGCCTGCCCGGGGGCAGCACCCGGCGGCCGAGCTTGGTCTCCAGCCCGGCGACGACGCTGAACAGGTCCGCGTTGCCGCAGCGCTCGCCGTAGCCGTTGGCGGTGCCCTGGACGTGGGTGACGCCGGCCTCGACCGCGACCAGCGTGTTCGCGACCGCGCAGGCGGTGTCGTCGTGGCAGTGGATGCCCAGCCGGGCGCCGGTGCGGCCGCGGACGGCGGAGACGACGTCGCCGATACGCGTCGGCAGCATCCCGCCGTTGGTGTCGCAGAGGACCACGACCTCGGCGCCGGCCTCGGCGGCCACCCGGACCACCTCGAGGGCGTAGTCGGCGTCGGCGCGGTAGCCGTCGAAGAAGTGCTCCGCGTCGACGAACACCCGCTTGCCCTCGGCGCGCAGATGCGCCACGGTGTCGCGGATCATCGCCAGGTTCTCGACGGGGGTGGTGCGCAGGGCACGCTCGACGTGCCGGCGGTCGGACTTCGCCACCAGGCAGACGACGGCCGTGCCGGCCTCCCGCAGGGCGGCGACCTGCGGGTCGTCGGCGGCGGTGGCGCGGGCCCGGCGGGTCGCGCCGAAGGCGGTGAGCAGGGCGTGCTCCAGCCGCAGCTCGGTGCGGGCGCGGTGGAAGAACTCGGCGTCCTTCGGGTTCGACCCGGGCCAGCCGCCCTCGATGAAGCCGACCCCGATCTCGTCGAGGTGCCGAGCTACCGCGATCTTGTCGCCGACCGACAGCGACAGCCCCTCCTGCTGGGTCCCGTCACGCAACGTCGTGTCATAGACGTGAAAGGAGTCGGGATCGTCTGGCTGCACGGCGTGCCTCTCAGCTGCGGATCACCTGCGGGTCGTCGGTCCCCCGCGGATCACAGCCTGTGGATCACAGGCCTGTGGATCCGAGGGGTGTCACGCGCCCGGCGGCGTGGGTGGGCAGCCGGCACGCGCGACGATGGCGGGTTCACCGCCGACTGCCCACTGTACGTCGCCACCCGCCCAGAAGCCCGTACTCCCCCAGCCCCCGAC
>NZ_CEVIVC010000057.1:21673-31036 GCF_982290645.1 Protofrankia sp. CiP1_Cm_nod4 | reverse complement strand
GCCCCGTGGGTGACCAGGCTGGTGTGGCCGGTGAAGGACGACAGCCGGGCGTCGGCTCGGCGGGGGGCGTTGGTCGGTGCCACCAGCCAGCCCGGCCGGCGTGTGCTCGGAGCTGAACGGCACAGCAGGGCCTGCGTCCGGTGGGCGGTGGAGCCGGCCCAGTGGGCGGCGTTCAGGTCGCAGCGTCGGAACAGCGTGCCGGCGAGACCGGTGCGGCGCAGATCGGCCGCGTTCAGGTCGGTGTCGTGTATTTCGGCCCGGGTGAGGTTCGCGCCGGCCAGGTCGGCCCCTGACAGGTCGGCGTCGCGTATCACGGCTCCGGTCAGATCGGCTCCGGCGAACGACATCCCGCGCAGGTCGAGCCGCCGGCCGCCGCCGTCGATCCACCAGCCGGCCAGATCGGCGCCGGCCAGGACGGCGCCGGCCGGGCGGTGGGCCGGGTGGCCGCCACGGGCGGCGGCCAGGCTGTACGCGAAGGCCAGCACCGCCGCCGCGTCAGCCCGGCCCGCCGGGGCATGGGCGGCCAGCTCCGCCAGCGTGGCGATGTGAGGGGAATGCTTCCCTTCGCCATGTCTCTCCTCGTCGCGTCCTGCCAGCCACTGGCCGAGGAAGTCGAGGGTCTCGGGGCTGGGGACCGGCAGCTGCCAGTGCTCGCGCGCCTGTTCCGCGGGCAGTTCCAGCGCCCGGCCCAGATATCGGGCGAGGAAGTACTCCCGCAGCGACGTGTGCGCGAACCCGAACGTGTCGTCGCCCCGGCGGACCAGGAACGTCGCCGTGCGCAGGTCCTCCTTCCACAGGTCGGGTGTCCGGGCCGGGTAGTGCAGCTCCAGGTCGGGCCGGCCGGCCAGGAACTCCAGCAGCCACTGCTCGACGTCGGCCACCTCCCACGTCGTGCGGCCCGACCGCCACAGCTGTGCCGCGAGGTGCTCCATGAGCAGTTGCTTGTGCTCCGGTAACAGCGAGTGCTTGCCGTCGTCCCGCTCCAGCCACTGCATGACGAACGACGCGTACAGGTCCACCGCGCGCACGGTGCGGCCGGCCAGCTTGGCGTGCTCCACCGTCTCCAGCTGTTCGGCGATCATCCGTAGGGTCAGCGGCCGCTCGGCGATCTCACGCAGGTTGTGCACGCTGTCGATCAGCTCCAGCAGCCGGTCGACGTCCGCGCCGGGCACGTTGGCGGCCAGGTACGCGCGCACCTGCTCCTCGTCGAACGGCAGCATCAGCAGGGCCAGGTAGTCGGGGCCGGCCGGGCCGTCCCGGTGCTGGCCGGTGAAGTGCGTGGTCTCGTGCCGGATCGAGCGGAAGTAGTGGGTGCGGCAGGACAGCAGCAGCCGGCTCGGCCGGTCGGCCCGCTGGCTGGCCGGCCGGGACCGCCAGGCATCCTCGGTGGCCCGCCACAGCCGGCGGGTGAACACCTGGCCGGCGTGCGGGTCCAGGTGCACCAGCACCTCGTCCAGCCCATCGAAGATCAGCACACAGTTGCCGGCCGCGACCAGGTCCAGCACCTGCGCGGCGGACGGGCCGGTGCCGAGGTCCCCGGCGGCCAGCAGCGCCTCCAGAATCCTCGGATGGCCCGCCCCCTCCCTGGCCAGCGCCGGTGGCAGGTCGCGCAGGTCGAACAGGATCGGCAACGGCGCCGAGCGGTCGTCGCCGCGGAGATCCAGCAGCGCCTGGGTGAGCAGCTTGACGGTGGTGGTCTTGCCCATGCCGACGTCGCCGAGCAGCGCGCACAGGTGCCGGGCGGCCGCCGAGGTGTCGGTGGCCCACACCAGCAGCCGCTCCACCGCCGGCACCGGCTCGCTGAACCGCCGCGGGCCCGCCGCGGCCAGGACGTCGGCGGCGAGCGACGTCTCCCCGGCCTTCGGCGGCACCGGCTCCACGTCCAGCGCGCGCCGGTCGGCCAGCCGCCGAGCCCACCCCTCCGACTCGGGCCATGGCGTGCCGGGCTCGCTGTCCAGCGCGTGCCGGTCGGCCAGCAGCCGAGCCCACCCCTCCGGCTCGGGCCGTGGCGTGCCGGGCTCACCCAGCCGGTCGTCGATCAGCCCCAGCACCATCTCGACGAACTCCAGCCGCGCCGGCCGCTGCGTGCGCTGGCTGAACGGCTGGCCGGCGCCGTGCAGCACGTCCCCGGCCGGCCCGGCCGGCCCGGCCGGCTCAGCCCCGCGGGCCACTCCCTCGAGGGCGACCCGGATCGGTCGGCGGGCCGTCGAGCCCGGGTGCGCGTGCCGCCGCGCGGCGGCGCTGTCCAGCTCCACCACCACGTCGGCCGCCTCCCGCAGCCGCCGCCGCTCGCTGTCGACCGCGAGCCCGAGCGCGATGTCGGACGCGCTGGTGAGCCGGTAGCCGGGACGCGCCGCCAGCTGCTCGGCCAGCAGCTCGACGAACTGCCGCTCCCGCCGCCGCACCGCGTCGGAAGCCTCCAGCGCCGTCTCCACATGCACAACCCCGCGTTCCACGTGCACAACCCCGCGGATCACCTCGCTCACCGTCGCCGGCACCGGCTCGTCGCCCGTCCCGCGAGCGGCCTCCCGCTGGGACCGCTCGGCGATCTCGTCACCGATGGCGTCCGCGCCCTCGAACCAGCAGAACCGGTCGGCCGGCGGGGCCTTCCGCTGGTCGCTCACCAGCCGCAGCTCGACGCCGGCCGCGGCCGCCGCATCGTCGAGCGCGGCCCGGAACTTGCGGAACGCGTCCTGCGCCTTCTGGTCGCTGCCGCCGGGCGTGGCCGCGTCCAGCGCCCGCGGCATCGGGATCCGGCCGTCGTCGTCGATCAGGTCGGCCAGGGCCCGCAGCCGGGACAGCTGCCGGGGGGTGACGTCGTCGGTGAGCCGGTCGAGGTGCCGGAGCACCGCCCGGCGCGGCAGCCGCCCCATCAGGCGGCGTCGCTCAGCACACGCCGGCGGATCGCCGTGGCGAGGTCCAGGGCGAACCGTTCCCGGCCGGCGCCCCGGGTCTCGGTGAAGCAGCGGCCGCCGGCACCGGCGAAGACCTGCCGCGCGTCCACCCCGTGCAGATCGTGCGAACCGTCCAACGGCACCCGCTTGAGCATCACCGGCAGCACCTTGTCGGCGCTCGGCCCGAGCAGCCGGGGGAGCTCCTCGCGGAGGATGAAGCGGCTGCTGAAGAAGCCGGGGCTCAGGAGCAGCAGCCCGTAGTCGCAGTGGTCCAGCCGGCTGAGGATCTGCCGGCGCCAGTCCTCGCCGAGGAGCAGGTGGGAATCCTCCCACCAGGCGATCCGCACCCCGGCCAGGCCGTCCAGGTGAAGCTGCTCGAGCAGCGCCCGCTTGGCCGCGACATCGTCGTGGCACCAGCTCAGGAACAGCGAGGCGTGGACCAGCCTGCCCATCCGCGGACCCCTTTTCACGTTTTTCCCGATGACTTCACGATAGCCGATGCTGCGACACGCAACGCACCTGGCCGGATCGCCACCGCCACCGGCCACGGGCTCACGGTGTCGTTCACCCGCAACGGCTGCCGTTGCCACGGCGCACGGTCGAGGAGGGCCAGGGGGGCGGGGCTCGGTCGTGGAGCCGACTCGGCCGGCGCGTCGTGGGCGCGGAACGTGTGTCGGCGCGCTCGTGGAACCTGTCAGGCGCGGGCGGCGAGCCAGGCCCCAGCGCGCACGGCGAGCCAGGCCCCAGCGTGCATGGCGCCACCGTTGGGATGGTTGCTGTCAGGGCCCGGCTGGGCGCGGCTGGTTGTGCCGCGGCGTCGTGTCCGGTGGGCCGTTGCGTTCGAGTTCGGCCAGCCAGACGGCCGCGCTCGCGTCCGACGGGGCCCGCCAGTCGCCGCGCGGCGAGAGCGTGCCGCCGAACGACACCTTCGGGCCGTTCGGCAGCGCCGACCGTTTGAACTGCGAGAGCTCGAAGAAACGGAAGAGGAACACCTTCAGCCAGCGGGTGATCGTCGGCAGGTCGTAGGCGTGCCGGCCGTCGGCGGGGAAACCGGCCGGCCAGCGTCCGGCCGCGGCGTCGCGCCAGGCGTGCCAGGCGAGGAAGGCGGCCTTCGACGGCGGCAGCCCGTAGCGCAGGATGTGGAACAGGAAGAAGTCGTGCAGCTCGTAGGGCCCGATACGGTCCTGGGTGCTCTGCAGCGCGCCGGTCTCGGCGTCCGCGGGCACGAGCTCCGGTGAGATCTCGGTGCCCAGGATCGCGGTCAGCAGC
Source organism: Protofrankia sp. CiP1_Cm_nod4 (assembly GCF_982290645.1). NCBI lineage: Bacteria > Bacillati > Actinomycetota > Actinomycetes > Frankiales > Frankiaceae > Protofrankia > Protofrankia sp. CiP1_Cm_nod4. The sequence continues at coordinate 26,873 of NZ_CEVIVC010000057.1, read as the reverse complement.
CGGCCGGCCGCCTCGTCGAACTGGCCCGAGGCCACCGTCCAGCGGATGAGGTACTGGATGAGCGTCTTGGGCACCCCCGCGTTGACCGCGTAGTGGCTCATCTGGTCGCCGACGCCGTAGGTGCACCAGCCGAGCGCCAGCTCGCTGAGATCGCCGGTGCCGACGACGAAGCCGCCGTGGGAGTTCGCCAGCCGGAACAGATAGTCCGTCCGCAGCCCGGCCTGGACGTTCTCGAAGGTGACGTCGTACACCGGTTCGCCCTCCGCCACCGGATGCCCGAGGTCGGCGAGCATCTGGCGGGCGGCGGGCCGGATGTCGATCTCCGCGCCGGTCACGCCGAGCGCGCGCATCAGCGCCCAGGCGTTCGACTTCGTCTCCTCCCCGGTGGCGAAACCGGGCATGGTGTAGCCCAGGATCGCCGACCGCGGCACCCCGAGCCGGTCGCACGCCTTGGCCGCGACGATGAGCGCGTGCGTGGAGTCGAGCCCGCCGGAGACGCCGATCACCATCGTCCGGCCGCCGGCGGAGCGGAACCGCCGGGCCAGGCCGTGCACCTGGATGTTGAACGCCTCGTAGCAGTCGAGATCGAGCCGCTCCGGGGTGTCGGGGACGAACGGGAAGCGGCGCTGGTGCCGCCGCAGCCCGACGTCCCGCCGGTGCGGACGGTGCTCGAAGGCGACGGTACGGAACCGGCGTTCGGGCTGCCCGGCCAGTACCGCGCTGTCGTTGAACGTCGGTGTCCGCATCCGCTCCAGGCGGATACGGGCGAGGTCGACGTCGGCGACGGTCAGCCGCGGCCCGTCGGCGAACCGCTCGGACTCGGCGAGCAGCTCACCGAGCTCGTGGATCGTGCCCTGGCCGTCCCAGGCGAGATCGGTGGTGCTTTCCCCGAGGCCCGCGGCCGAGTAGACGTAGGCCGCGACGGCGCGGGCCGACTGGGCGGCGGAGAGATACGCCCGGTCGGCCGCCTTGCCGACGACGATGTTCGACGCCGACAGGTTCGCCAGCAGCGTCGCCCCGGCCAGAGCCGCGTAGGAGGACGGGGGGATGGGGGACCAGTAGTCCTCGCAGATCTCGACACCGATCACAAGGTCGGGCAGGTCGGAGGCGGTGAACAGCAGGTCGGTGCCGAAAGGCACGGTCTCGCCCGCCACGGTGATCTCCTGGCCGGTGACACCGGCTCCCGGAGCGAACCAGCGTTTCTCGTAGTACTCGCGGTAGTTCGGCAGGAACGTCTTCGGCACGACGCCGAGGACGCGGCCGCGCGAGATCGCCAGGGCGGTGTTGTAGAGCCGGCCGCCCCGCCGCAGCGGCGCCCCGACCAGCAGCAGCGGCCCGAGGCCGCGGCTGGCCTCGCGGACGGCGGCCACCGCCTCCTCGACCGCGTCCAGCAGGGCGTCCTGCAGGTGCAGGTCGTCGATCGCGTAGGACGACAGGCCGAGCTCGGGGAACACCGCCACGTCGACGCCGTCCGCGTGCGCCGCGCGGGCGAGCGCGATCGTCCCCTCGGCGTTGCGCGCCGGGTCCGCGGTCGCGACCGGCGGGGCCGCCACAGCCACCCGTACCAGCCCGTGGCTGTGGATCGAGCCGAACTCCCGCTGGCCCACGCCGTCCCTCCTCGCCCCCGCGTTCTGACGTCACACGCGTTCCGGCTCCGCGCGTCCGCGCGCCGCCTGTCGTGCCATTGCACATCCTGCGCGTTCCCGGCGTCCCGCGTCGCCGCGGCCGCGCGGCCGGCCGGCCCCGGCGCGCGGCCGGCTTTCCCGGGGCGGAAGCGTTCACGATGCCGTGTAGAAGCGTGGGCCCGTGCCCTCTGTCGCGTCTGTCGCGTCTGTCGTGTCTGTCACGGTGTCGGCGGCTCGAGCTGGCCTGCGCCCGTACCCGCCGCCCGGAGCGCCGATACGGCCGGCACGGCGCTCCGGATCCTTCAGCCGTGCCGGCGGGCGGCATGTTCAATGCTGTATGACGACCGCGCGGTCAACAGGGCGGGGCATACCTCAACCGGCCGCGCGCGGACCGGTGCGGAACCAGGTGGGGCTGAGGTCTTCAGGCAGGAGGTCTTCAGATGAGCACGGAGTTCCTCTGGTACATCCCCAACACCGTCGAGCCCGGGCACCGCGGAGACGACACCCGCGACGGGTGGGGAACCCTCGACTTCTCCACCGACCTCGCCCGCGCCACGGAGGACCATGGCTGGGGCGGCGCCCTCATCGGGACGGGCTGGGGCCGTCCGGACACCTTCACCGTGGCCACCGCGCTGGCCGCCCGCACCACCACCTTCCAGCCGCTGGCGGCGATCCGGCCCGGATACTGGCAGCCGGCGCACTTCGCCAGCGCCGCCGCCACCCTCGACCAGCTCAGCGGCGGGCGCCTGCTCATCAACATCGTCAGCGGTCAGGACAGCCTTGGCGCGTACGGCGACGCGCAGCACGACCCGGCCCGCCGGTACGGCCGCACCAGGGAGTTCCTCCAGCTCGTGCGGCGGCTGTGGGCCGAGGAGGACGTCACTTTCCGTGGCGAGTACTTCGCTGTCGAGAACTCGACAGTGCGCCCGCGGCCACACCTCGCCGAGCGCGGCCGGCACCCGCGGCTCTACTTCGGCGGTGCCTCGGCCGCCGCGGAGCGGGTGTCGGCGGCCGAGGCCGACGTCCAGCTCTTCTGGGGTGAGCCGCTGGAGGGCATCGCCGAGCGGATCGACCGGCTGAAGACGCTGAGCTCCTTCGTCGGCCGCGCCCACGCCCCGCTGGAGTTCGGGCTGCGGATCACGACCCTGGTCCGGGACACCACCGAGGATGCCTGGCGGGACGCCGAGGCGAAGGTGGCGCTGATGGCGCGTGAGGTCGATCAGCACAACGACCCCGAACGGCGCCGGGCCGTCGGCCAGCAGCGGCTGCTCGACCTCGCCGAACGCGGCGAGGTGCTCGACTCCTGCCTCTACACCGCCCCCGGCCGGTATGGCGGCGGCGGCGCGGGCACCACCTGGCTGGTCGGCTCCCCGGACGACGTGGCCACCGCCCTGCGCGGGTACGCCGCCCTCGGCATCACCCACTTCGTCCTCTCCGACACCCCCTACCGGCAAGAGGCCGCCCGCATCGGCGACCAGCTCCTCCCGCTGCTGCGCGCCCCGGAACCGGTCCGAGCGGATGTCTGACCGGATGTGATTCCATGATCGGCAGGTGTATCCAGGCGGGAACGACCATCTCCGTGGTCACGGCACACCTCCCGGAACTGGCCTGGAGATCCATTCCTTTCAGATAAACGTAACGTGACCGTCCCGCCGCGGGCGGCGCGACAGGTCCGGAGACCGGACGATGCCCAGGGCAGTGAGCAGCCGCCAGACATCGGTCGACGGGTCTCGGCCCAGGACGGGGCAGCCGGGGGCGTGCCCGGAGCGCGCCGACCACTCCGCCGGGGACACGTCGGCGTTTCTGTCCACCGACTCGTACTGCGCCTGTGCTGCGTCACAGGCACCGTGCGGGCAGGCTGTGACGAGTGCCCGGGCGTTCGCCACAGCCGTCCCCTCCCTGTCGCGGAGAGCTTCGCGCCGTGTGGCTCTGCGGTCCAGCGGACGCATGTCTTCCATGCTTCCCCTCCGGCGGCGTTTCGCCGGAGGTGGGCTGTCAGGCTGTCTGTTGCGTCCGCTCACGCTGTTGCCCTTGTCGCCGGCCAGGTGAGCGCACGGACGAGTTCGCCGGCGGTGACCCGGGGGACCCCCCCGTAGCGGCCGCGCAGGTAGCCGCGTTCAAGGTTCTCCTCCTTACGGGGCCGGGCGTCGGTCAGCGGGTACAACTCGGTGGCGCCTGAGTGTTTCTTCACGGTGAGCCACACCTGGTCCCGGTCGAGCGGGCGGTCAAGGACTGCGTTGCCGAGCAGGGTCGCGTCGTGTGTCGTGAAGATCATCTGAGCGTTGTGCGGGTTGACGTCGGGGTCCTGGAAGAGCCGGACGACCTCCGCGGCCAGGGTGGGGTGCAGACTTGCGTCGAGTTCGTCCACCAACAGGGTGGTGCCGGAGTCCAGGGCCATCAGCAGGGGGCCGAGGAAGGCAAACCAGGCGTGGGTGCCGAGGGACTCCTCGGACAGGAAGTCCAGCGGGATGGTTCCGCCGTCCGGCGTCCGGTGGCGCAGTCTGACCTGTCCGGTGTTGTGGTCGACGTCGATCCCGGCCAGGCCGAGATCGGCTACGGACAGCATTTGATCGATGCGGTTATGGTAATGAGTAGCCTGTTCCGGGTCTGTCAGCAGGTGCTGGGTCCAGCGCGTGCGGGCCGCGGTGTCGGCGCCGGGGGTGACCGGCCACAGGCTGTCGAGGAACCAGCGGTGCAGGGCGGAGAGCTGCGGGTCGTTGAGCGTGGCTCCTACCGAGAGGAAGAGCGCGTTCGGCCGGGTCAACGCGACAAGATCCTCGCGCCTGCCTCTGAACCCGGAGCCTTTGAAGACGAATTCGTCCCCGCCATCGTCGGCCCGGCCGGCATCCCGGTCGAACCAGATGTTGCGCTTGCCGTGGGGGTAGGCGTGCAGCCACTCCGCCTCGACCCGCCCGTCCGAGAGCTCGAAGCCGTAGGTGTAGCGGACGGGGGTGCGACCCAGCAGCAGGTCGACCTCGAACAGCGACGTCTGCTCCCGGCAGGACGGATCCAGTCGGAAGGGCTCACGGGGGACGCTCCCAGGGGTCTTCGCCCAGTCCGCGAACGAGCCGCGTACCGCATCCTTCATGAAACAGACGGCGGCCAGCAGATTCGACTTGCCGGACGCGTTCGCCCCGAAGACCCCTACCACGGGGAGTACCGTCACCGGCCGTCCCTTGGACGTCAGCGACGTCGGGCGCGCGGTCCCCTCGTTGAGCTCGGTGCCGATCAACGAGAGCTCGTGTTCGTCGCGGATGGATCGATGGTTGGCCACCCGGAACCGGAGAAGCATGATCGACCTCCCGGGAGACGTAGCCAGCAGTTCTGTCACGAGCAGATCTATGCAGAAATTCTGCATGAAGAAGTCTACAATGCTCGTACTCGCGATGTCGCCGGGTACTTCTTTGGTCACCTGACCGACGCTGGCCGCCATGGAGAGGTCGACGCGGACGTCCTGCGGTGTGCTCCAGCCCGCTGGTACGAGCGACTGCTCGCCGCGGGCAGGCCGAGCAGCCTGCCCCTGCGCCCGTATGTCTTCACTCCCGACGACATCCCCCTGGTCGTGGACCCGCAGG
>NZ_CEVIVC010000057.1:0-21149 GCF_982290645.1 Protofrankia sp. CiP1_Cm_nod4 | reverse complement strand
TCAGTGCCCGAGGCGGTCCGTGAGCGGATCATAGCCTGCGCCGACCTGGCCCAGCTGGATGTCTGGCTACGCTGCGTGGGCACCGCGACCACCATCGACGACGTCATCCACGACTAGCGATCTTCGGCTGCCGTCGGTACGAAGGTGCGACCGGCGCAGCGCGGGGCTGGTCTGGGAGCCGGCTTCGGGAAAGCCGGTTACCGGGGGCCGGGGAGCTTCCGGCCGGTTCTCCTGGGAGCGGGCCGCGGGCATGGCCGCGGTGGCCGACGCGACGTGCGGTTCGCAGGTCTCCCGGCCGTAGGTCTCCCCGCGCGGCCTGCGGAAGGCGGCTATCCGGTGGAGTGCCGCGAGGAGGCTGCCGACATCAGGCTGTCCGGTTGCTGCCGGCGTGCTCGACATGGCGGCACCGGTCCGACGCGTGTGACACACGGTGGTCCTCTGTTCCGGGTTTTGTCTGGTCATGTTTTCGTTGTCCCGAACGGGAGGCCACTTTTTTCGTAATAACGGTCCTGAGTTCTGTAAATTCGGTTCCGGATAGCGGGCCGGCAGGAGTGCGCGGTGCTTCCGGCCCGCGGCCGGGGCCACCGGAGAGGGCCGCGCGATGTTCGCCGTACGCGGCGATAATCCGGCCGGCCGCCAAAGAGGGGCGCGAGCCGCCGCGCAGTCCTGTCACCCGGTATTGACTACCCAGCGCAACGGGCAATAACACAATTCAATCTTGCTGGGGCCCTGACCCGGCGTGTAAGAATAGAGACCGTACGGACAAGTGGGGGAGGCTGCTCAGGTCCGGTTCACGGAAAACTCAGCGTGCCCGGCCGAAGTCGGTCCCGGGCGTTTCGGTGCCCCGAAGCAGCATGAGGTCCAGGGGAGAATGATCCAAACCAGCAGAAACCAGCTGGTGACGTTGTTCCGTGCGGGGAGCGGAGCAACTGCGCCAGTGGCTTCCACCGGTCCCAGGTGCCGTCCGGCCAACCGGGCAGGACGATGTTCCATCCCCGCAGCCCGTTCCCGCAGCTGACGGTGAATCGGCGTTCCACCATGGTGTGAGCCGCTCCGGCCCGCCGGCCGGAGCCAGGGTAGACACCATTGCCGGCCAGTCATCCCTCGCAATTTCTTTGTGACTGTTAACCGGTTGCTTTTCGCATATTCACCGATTCCAGGCATGCCTTCGACCAGGTCGGTCACGTCGCCTTTTCCACCTGTCCGAGCAAGCCTGATTCAGCGCGGAGGAAACCATGCCCGCCCCTCTCGCCGTGCCCGGGGGCAACGCCCCGCCCAGCGCGGCGGCGGAACTGCTCGACCTGCTTTCCAGCGCACTTACCAGCCTGGTCGGGCTCGCGTTCGGGCTTTATCTGGCCGTCGGGCTGCTGGCCGTTCTGGCGGCCCTCCTGCTACGGGCCCGCCGCGGCCCGCGGCAGTTGCGTACCGGCGCCGCCGGTACCAGGCCGGAGACGGCCGGATGAGCGTGTTCGACATCGACACCGATGGTGTCGACGGCGGGCTCGGGCGGCTGTTCGCCGCCGGAATGATCGTGTTCGGGCTGCTCTACCTGGCCACCATGTTGCTGCTCGCCGCCGTCCACCGGCCGCGGCGGACCGGTGCCGCCCCCGAGGATCTCTTCTTCGTCTTCGTGCTGCCCTGTCTCAACGAGGAAGCGGTCATCGGGGCGAGCCTGGACCGGCTGCTGACCACCGACGCGGCGAACCGGCGGGTGCTCGTCGTCGACGACGGCTCGGACGACCGGACCTCGCGGATCGTCCAGGAGGCCAGCGACGCCCGGGTGTGGCTGCTGCGCCGGGATCCGCCGGACGCCCGGCAGGGCAAGGGGGCCGCGCTGAACGTGGCCGTCGCCCACCTCGCAGCCCACCCCGAGATCAGCGCCCGCGACCCGGACAAGGTGATCATCGTCGTGGTGGACGCGGACGGCCGGCTGGACCCGCACGCGGTCGAGACGGTGGCCCCTTGCTTCACCGACGCCCGCACCGGCGCGGTGCAGATCGGCGTCCGGATCAACAACCGGCGGGACAGCCTGCTCGCCCGGCTCCAGGACATGGAGTTCGTGATCTACACCAGCGTGTTCCAGCGCGGCCGCGGCTGGCTGGACAACGTCGGTCTCGGCGGCAACGGCCAGTTCGTCCGGCTCTCCGCGCTGCGTTCGCTCGGCGAGCGGCCATGGTCGCACAGCCTCACCGAGGATCTCGATCTCGGCGTCCGGCTGCTGCTGGCCGGCTGGCGTAACGAGTTCTGCCCGCGGGCGGACGTCCACCAGCAGGGTGTGATCCGGCCGGTCCGGCTGCTGCGGCAGCGGGCCCGCTGGTTCCAGGGGCATCTGCAGTCCTGGACGCTGCTCCCGCGGGTGGCCCGGCATGCCCGCCCGCGCGCGCTGGCGGACATGCTGTTCCACCTGACCTGCCCGCTGCTGATCCTGCTGGCGTCGCTGCTGACCCTCGCCTTCGCCCTGGGCACGGCGGGGGTGCTGACGGCCTGGCTCACCGGCGGGCCGGCGCCCGAGCCCGCGCACTTCCTCGGTACCTATCTGCTGATCGGTATACCGATCCTGGTCTGTGCGCTGATCTACCGCTCGCGGGAGCGGCTGACCGGCTTCGGGCTGGTCCGCCTGATCGGCTACGCCCACGTCTACATGCTGTACGCGCTGGTCTGGTTCGTTGCGGGCTGGTGGGCGGTCGGGCGGGTGGCCGGCCACCGGACGAACTGGCACAAGACGGCTCGCAGCCCGGAGGCGGTGACGGGGGCCGGGCCGGCGACAGCCCCGGAGGTCCTGATACCGGCTGCCGCGGCCCAGGACGGCCCGGTGCGGTGAACGGCGCGCGCGGGGAGCCGGCCCCCGAGGAGAATCCGTCCCGGGCGGGGCCGGACATCGGCCTGTCCGGCAGCGGCCCGTCCGGCAGCGGCCTGGTGCGGCAACGGCAACGGCAACGGCACCGGCTGACCGCGTTGGCGTTCGCCGGTGTCACCGTGCTCACCGGCCTGTTGGTGTTCACCCTGCGCGGTTCGGAGCACGCGTCCGCGCAGTGGCGGGACGGCACCCGGCACGGCCGCTGGCTGGCGGTCTTCGACGGGTACGGCCGCACCACCGGGCGCGCGACGGCCGGTGACGGGAACGACGAACTGGTCGTCACCCTCGCGCCCCGGGCCGCTGCCGGCTCGGACAGCACCCATGCCGGGCTGGTCGTCAGCACGGAGCACTACCAGGGGGTGCGGTTCAGCACGCGGATCCGGACCCTGCGCCAGCTACGCCAGCCGGAGCCCCGGCCGTGGGAGGTCGGCTGGATTCTCTGGCACTACACCGATCCAGCCCATTTCTACGCCTTCGTCCTCAAACCGAACGGATGGGAACTCAGCAAACAGGACCCGGCCTATCCGGGCGGGCAGCGATTCCTGGCGAGCGGGCCCGCGCCGCGGGGGCGTCTCGGCGACTGGCACAGGATCGAGGTGGCTCACTTCGGCAACATTGTGCAGGTGTCGGTGGACGGGGCGTCAACGGTACGTTTTCAGGACACCGAACACCCTTATCTTTCCGGTGCTGTCGGCCTGTACAGCGAGGACGCCGTTGTGGAGTTCCGCGGGATGCGGGCCCAATCCCTCCTCCGGGCCGCCGGGCCGATTCCCTGAACTGTTAACACAATTTTTCGACTTCTTTTCGAGTGCGACCGATCCCAATGCGAAGTCATTGCGACGTCCAAAATACTGGGACATAGCCGTGTCCGGATCACCGTTTGTCCGGTAATCCCTACCGTCGTTCATCCAGTCACATGGAAGGTCATGCATGACCAGACAGCAGGAAGTCCGCACGGTGCTGCTCGTCTATGGCACCAGGCCGGAGGCCATCAAGATGGCGCCGCTGGTACAGGAGCTGGCACGCACGTACACGGTGCGGCCGGTCATCGCGGTCACCGGTCAGCATCGGTTGATGCTGGACCAGGTCAACCAGCTGTTCGACATCAAACCGGACTTCGATCTGGAGATCCTCCAGCAGCGCCAGTCGCTGGCCGGGATCACCACCCGCTCCCTCAACGGCCTGGAAGCGGTGATCACCGAGGTGCGGCCGGACGCCGTCGTGGTGCAGGGTGACACGACGACGGCGTTCACCGGCGCGCTCGCCGCCTTCTACCTCGGGGTGCCCGTCGTCCACCTGGAGGCGGGGCTGCGTACCGTCAACCCGCTGCTGCCCTTCCCGGAGGAGATCAACCGCCGGCTCACCTCGCAGCTGGCCGTCCTGCACCTGGCGCCGACTCCGGCGAGCCGGGCGAACCTCCTGGCGGAGGGCATCCGGCCGGAATCCGTCTTCGTCACCGGCAACACCGTGATCGACGCGCTGTTGCACGTCGCCGCGGCACCGCCCCCGCCGGACGAGCTGCTCGCCGAGATGCGGGCGCGCACCGACGGCGGCCGGTACCCGTTGCTGCTGGTCACCGCGCATCGGCGGGAGTCCTGGGGGGAGCCGCTGCGCAGGGTCGGCGGAGCGCTGGCCCGGCTCGCGGCGCAGCGGCCCGAGCTGCAGATCATCCTGCCCGCCCACCGCAATCCGGTAGTACGCGAGGCGCTGCTGCCGGCGGTCGGCGGGCTGCCCAACATCCGCGTCGTCGATCCCGTCGACTATGCGGTGTTCGCCCATCTGATGGCCATGGCGACGGTCGTCCTGACCGACAGCGGCGGCGTCCAGGAGGAGGCGCCGAGCCTCGGCCGGCCGGTGCTGGTCATGCGGGACAACACCGAGCGGCCCGAAGGCGTCCAGGCCGGCACCGCCGCGCTGGTCGGGACCGACCCGGACCGGATCGTCGACGCGGTCGCCGAACTGCTCGACGACCCCACCCGCTACGCGGCGATGGCGAACGCGGTGAACCCCTACGGGGACGGGCAGGCAGCCCGGCGCGCCGTCGCCGCGATCGAGCACTACTTCAACGGCGCGCCCGCGCCGGCCGACTTCGTGCCCGGCCTGGACGGCACCGCCCTCAACGGCACCGCCCTCAACGGCACCGCCCTCAACGGCACCGCCCTCAACGGCACCGCCATCCCCGCTCAGCCACTCGTCATCCGGCACCCCGAACCGGCGATCGTGCCCGCCACCGTCCCGGCCGGGAACCCACGAGAGGAGAACCGGACATGAACCTGCACTGGATGCGGCCGCGGCGCCCGGAGGGAGGCGCGGGGCCGCACAGCCCGCAGGGCGGTCACAGCCATCCGGCCGGCCGCCGGGCACGCCGCCGGGTGTTCGCGGTGGCGACGGCCGGGCTGCTCGCCGCCGCCCTCGGCGCGGGCGTTGGCACCGCCAGCGCGGCCGCCCCGGCGGAACCGTCCGCGCGGCCCGCCCCCGCCACTCCCGGCACGGCACAGGTACCGGGTGGAGACGGGCTGAACGCCTTACTACCGGCCCCGCCGCCCCCGCCGGGCACGACACCGCCGCGGCGCGCGCCGCGGCCCACCAAGCCCACGACCGGGCCGCGGACCCCCGCGCCCGACCTCTCCAGGAGCGCCAGCGGCGGCGCCACGGCCCTGAGCGGCGGCGCCACGGTGCTGAGCGGCGGCGCCACGGTGCTGAGCGGCGGCGCCACGGGCACCCTCGTCCTCTACGACACGACCGGCCCATGGGGCTGGCTGGGCGAGCAGTACGCCATCCAGACGGCCAACCTGGTCTCCCGGTTCGGCACCTGGACCGCGCACCCGGTCAGCAGCTACACCGCGGGCGAGCAGAACTCCTACGCGGCCGTGATCTACATCGGCTCGACCTACGACGAGCAGGTGCCGACGGCGTTCCTCACCGACGTGCTGGCGAAGACCCGGCCGGTGATCTGGATCTACGACAACATCTGGCAGCTCACCGCGCAGGACCCGAACTTCACCACGAACTACGGGTGGAACTGGTCAGCCTTCGACACCTCGTCGGTCGGTAAGGTCAGCTACAAGGGGACCGACCTGACCCGCTATGCGGCGAACGGCTCCGGCATCCTGAACTACTCCACGGTGAACCCGGCCGTCGCGACCGTGGTGGCCGAGGCGGTACGCGCCGACGGCAGCCGCTTCCCGTGGGCGGTCCGGTCGAACAACCTCACCTACATCGGTGAGATCCCGTACTCCTACGCCGACGCGACCGACCGCTACCTCGTCCTGGCCGACCTGCTCTTCGACCTGCTCGCGCCGCAGACCACGCAGCGGCACCGGGCACTGGTCCGGATCGAGGACGTCGGCCCGGACGCCGACCCGGACGAGCTGCGGGACATCGCCGACTACCTCCACAATGAGAACATCCCGTTCTCGATCGCCGTCTACCCGCGGTACGTCGACGCGAACGGCACCTACAACAACGGCGTCCCGCAGGACTACACACTGGCGTCCCGGCCGGATGTGGTCAGCGCGCTGCAGTACGCCGTCCAGCGCGGCGGGTCGCTCATCGTCCACGGCTGGACGCACCAGTACTCGAATGTGGCGAACCCGTATTCGGGGGCGAGCGCGGACGACTTCGAGTTCTTCCGGGCGCACATCGACGCGCAGAACAACGTCATCTATGACGGGCCGGTTCCCGGCGACAGCCAGTCCTGGGCCGCCGGCCGGCTGAACAACGCCAAGGCCGGGTTCACCGCCGCCGGGTTCACGGCGCCGAACGTGTTCGAGTTCCCGCACTACGCCGGGTCGGCGGCGGACTACAAGGCGGCGGCGCAGAAGTTCCCGCGGCGCTACGACCGGGGTCTGTACTTCCGCAACCAGCTGGCCGGCGGGGCGATCGACTCCACGAAGTACGCCGGGCAGTTCTTCCCGTATCCGGTGACCGACGTCTACGGCTCGTTCGTGATCCCGGAGAACATCGGCAACATCGAGCCGGAGCCGTTCAACAACCATCCGGCCCGGCTGCCCGCCGACCTGATCGGGGCGGCGCAGAAGAACCTGGTCATCCGGGACGGGTTCGCCAGCTTCTTCTACCACCCGTATCTGGGCCTGGGCTACCTGGAGGACGTCGTCGAAGGCGTGCGCGGCCTCGGCTACACCTTCGTCTCGGCCAACAGCCTCTGAAAACTCTGAAAATCCGCTCCGAACACCTTCCTGAGGATTCCAGCAACCTATTCCGCAACGTCCGCCGAAAAAGCCGATGAAAGACCGCTGAAAAACCGGTGAGCCGGTGGGCGGCCATTCCTGGCCGGGCGGATCCCGTTAGCGGGATCCGCCCGTACCGGTCGACACGGGCCGGCCGGGCGCTGGCCGGCCGGTCCTGGCCGCGGTCAGCCTGTGCCGCGGCCGGTGACGGTGAGCCGGGCGCCGACGCCGGTCAGGTAGCGCGGGCTGGTCCCGCTGAAGTCCGGCCTGTCCTCCTCGCCGATGTAGAGGTCGACGTGGCCGGGGCCGCCGAGCCCGGGGGTGAACTCGTCGCGGACCTCCCACCTCCCCCGGCGCAGCGCGGCGCAGGCGTCCGGGTCGATCCCGGAGCCGTCCTCCTCCCGGCCGCAGTCCTCGACGAGGAAGGCCGTCCCGGGGGGGAGTGTGCCGGCGTCGGCCGCCGCCGTCCGGAACGGAACCAGCGCCCGGCCGGCGCTGTCGGCCGGGATGTCGTCGAGCCAGAAACCGGTGTCGTGCGACCAGTTCAGGAACGACCCCCGTCGCGGCCCGCTGGTGATCCGGCCTGTCCCCTCGTCACGCACCGCCTGGGCGAAGTCCTCCGGGAAGGTGCCCAGGAGATCGTCGCCGAAGGCGCAGTCCCGCCGTGGACAGCCCCGCACGGCCAGCGGTGAGCCCGCGTGGTAGCTCTCCACCGCGGTGTAGTAAACGGTGATCTCCCACCGGCCGGGGGACCGTTCCCCCACCGGCCGGCCCGGTTCCGGGCCGCAGGCGGCCACGCCCGCGACGAGTACCGCGGTAATCCCGGCCAGCCCCGCCGCCCGGTCGCGCGCGGAGCGCCGCCGGGCCGATTTCCGCGCGTTCCCCGGCCGGCCGTCCCCGTTCCGGGAATCCTGTTCCCGGGCGTTCCGGGGAAGCCGGCCGAAAATCCGGGGCGATATTCGCTGGAACTGATCCATGACCGTCACGGTCATCCATCGTCACGTTTTTTCCCGCCCTGGGCAACGTGGGCGCGGTGGGCAAACACACCGGGCCGTGGGGGACCAGGTGAGCCGCCGCGAGACGTCCACCGGCGGGACCGGCCTCGGCCGGCCGGGCAACCGGCCGTTGAGACCTCGGTGAGCAGGGCGGTCAAGAGGGATCACCACTCGCATGCACCAGTCGGGATCTCCGTCGGGATTCGAGCCCGCGCGGTGCCGGGAAGCCGGGCATGGACGCACAGGCTGCTCTGCCCCGGGGAGTTCCTGCCGCATCATGCGATGCGGCAGCGCAGGTTACAGGCGCATGCACGGGAGACAGCCCCAGCCCGGACAGTACTACTTAGGTTAGCCTAACCGGCTCGTTCGGCCCGCACCGGCCCGCACGGCTGGGGAATTTCATGATTGTCCACAAGGAAGTCCGGCTCGACGACGCCGACGGCACCCGGTTCATCCTCTGCCACAGCCCCGACCAGGCCACCCGCGACCAGGCACGGCGCACCGCCGACCTCGACCGGATCGCCGAACGCCGATCCGAGCAAACCTGGTGCACGATCCGCCGCCAGACCGGCCGGATCATGCAGATCATCCTCGCCGGCACGGTCGCCCAGAGCACCACCCTCGCCCCGGCCCAGAAGGCCATCTGCCAGGCAGTTTCCGTCCCACCACCCGCCCGGGCCACCGCCTTCGGCCCCAGCTGATCACCCCGGAACAGCCCTCGCAGGATCGGCCAGGCCCGAGGGCGTGGACACACGCCCCCCATCCGGCCCTACACGCGTTTCCACAGGCCAGCACCATGATCAGAAGATTCGTGTGACCACCAACTGCGGAACTCGGGAAACAGGACAAGAGGAAAACGTGCCGGAGCTCTGGCCCCGCTGCCGCGGACGCACCACCGCGACCACCACTCCTGATTTCCACGGCTTCCCCGGGAAAGCCGGAAAGATCCCGAGAACGTCGGAGCCCTGTTATTCTGAGATAGGAGATGTCTGTTCTATCACCCGAGGCCGACAGGGAAGGGAGCCGCCACAAGTGGACGCGGCACGGGACGCAGTGGAGTCGGTTCTGGAGACGGCATCCGACCATGTTCCGCGGTACGTTCTCTACGGGGCGTACGGAACCAACCTGGCCAGCAACGACAGGGGTGGCATCGACCGCCTCGGCCTCTATCTCGATGCCGCGGGAATACCCAACGGCGAGATAGAGCGTATCGGCGGCATCCGGATGAGCGGGGTGGCGATCTACGCTGCACTTCGATCCCTGCGATGGCAGCCGGTAAACAAGGCGGACTGGGCGAGCGGAGGGGTCTTCGTCGAACCGACTGGCGACGTGAACGATATCACCTACTTCAGCCTTTACCGCATGCCCCTCAAATGGTTTTTAATGATCATGCTCGACGAGTGCCACATCGACCCTCGCAAGTACGAAGAGACCGTCCGGATCCTCATTGACCGATGGCACGTACTCGAACAGGAGAGAAAACTGGATCTCAGTAATCAGCTCTACGGACGCATGCTGCTGTTCCGAGGCCGGACTCCTACTCGACCGGATAAACAGCGAGAAGACATCGTCTGCTTCACAGCCCCTTGGACCCTCCGCGATGTTCACCAGAACTCGGACGTGGCGGAATCAATGCTAAACGAACGTCCTTCGCGATGGTTCTACGATGAGAAACCGTGCGAGCCGTTCTTCAACCCACTGAATTATCGCTATGCCCGCGTGATGACCGAAGGCCTCATGCATCTGGGCATGGACGAGAACACGGCGATCCGGTACGTGGTCGGGATCAGAGGCAACGTCTCCCCCGGCTCCCCAGAGTACATCGCCGGTTCATCCGTGACTATCAAAGAGTACAAGTCGACCATACAATCACTGGCCATCCAGGACTGCGTTCCGACCGTGTCTCCCTAGAGACGACACGGTAGACGGTTAGACCGGCCGCAGACGGTTACACCGGCCGCGGACAGCGCGGCGCACAGATACCGGTTCAGCGCGGTGATACCACCCCGGCCGGAGAGCCACTCGTCCGCGAGGACGAGCACTCGCATCTGCCGGTGCTGCCAGTGCCGTCGGTGCCGTCGGTGGGTTCGTGGCCGGTTGTCGTCCGGTCCGGCCGCGCTGCTGTGCCGCGATCGGCTCCTCGACCTGGGCGGTCGCTGGCCGGTGCCGCTCGGGCGGATGCCGGGGCAGGCCGAGCGTGCTGATCGGATACCACATGCCGAACTGGTCGCCACAGGCGTCCCAGACCCGGCGCAGGTAGTCGTATGCTTCGGCCGCGTGCTCGCCGCCGACCGGGGCGAACACGTGCATCACGAGTTCCGGCGCGACCAGTGGCCCGGCTGGGCCGGGTGTCAGGTTCTCGTCGATGCCGTCCCCCGGATGTCGTCGGCGGAGACGCTCACGTTCCAGACAGTTCTGGCGTTTTCCGGGATGTCAGGCGGGTGGATGGACGGTTATGATCCTCTGGTGACTTTCTGCTCGGGGTAACCGTGGCCCTGAGCTTCCTCACCGGCAACCTCGATGTCGGGGGCCGCCCAGCTGCCCGGAGGTGCAAAGCTGCTCGGCTGCCCGGGTCCGCAGGGCGGCCCGGCCGGTGTCTGATAGCATGGGATATCGCTTGGAGGTGCGGCTGATGTCCGATGTGCTCATCCGTGACGTGCCCGATGACGTGCTGGCAGCCGTCGAGGCGCATGCCGCTCGGCTCGGTCTGTCCCGCAACGAGTATCTCCGCCGACAGCTTGCCCAGGATGCGGCACGCTCGGCCACCCCGGTGACCCTCGACGACCTGCGCTGGTTCAGCACCACCTTCCGCGATCTCGCCGACCCGGAGGTTATGCGGCAGGCCTGGGCGTGACCGCCACAGCCGAGACGACGCAGCGCTGGCTCGTCGACAAATCCGCTCTCGTCCGGCTGAGCGAGAGTCCCGACGCCGACCTGTGGCTGTCCCGCATCCAGCAGGGCCTGCTCCGGATCACGACGGTCACGATCCTGGAGGTCGGCTTCTCCGCACGATCCGTTCAGGATCTCCGCGTCCGGCTGCGCCGGCCGCCGGTCTCGGCGATGCCCGTCGAGAACACCACGCCCCGTATCGAGTCCAGGGCTGTCGAGGTCCAGGAGCTGCTCGCCGGCACCGGGCACCACCGCGCACCATCCGTCCCCGACCTACTCATCGCCGCCACGGCCGAACTCGCCGGGCTTGTGGTGCTCCATGTCGACAAGGACTTCGAGCTGATCGCCGCGGTCACCGGGCAGCCCGCCGAGAGGCTCCGTCTCGGCACCGGGTAGCTCGGTGAGCCCAGGTCTGCCCCATCTTCTCCGGGCGATGAAGGCCGTTGACGCCGAGGTCGATCATCACCATGGGCCCGGACGACCCTGTGCGATCATCTTCGCCAGCCTCGTCACCCTCGCCTGGACCGTTCCTCCTCGTGGCTTCAACTGTCGACATGCTCCGGACAGGCTCGGAAGCAGAGAGTCCGCCGCTCTAGCGTTGCGTGATTCCGCTTCTTTTATCAGCCGTTGTTGGCGACCAAATTCTTGATGCCCTTGATACGGGCGAAGTTTGGAAATGTGAAATCGGACTGGTGATCCGACCGGTCGCCATTTTGTTGATCAGGGAGGTGCGGGTCCGCCTCAAGCGCAGGATTGACCCCGTGACCGGATTCGGTCGAGGTGTCGGGCGCGGCCCCGTTCAGCCGGTTCTGGGCTATCCAGGCCAGAACATCGTGGATCGCTCGTGCCTGCACGAGGCCGAGACGCTTGCTCTGCTCACCGTCCAAGCAATGGATCTCAAAGACCATGGTGGGCGGCTCGCGACGGCCGCCGCCTCGCCGGCTGCTCGGCGTCGAAGACGCGCCCACCGACTGATCGTCGTGGCCTGATCCCATGCGCGCACGCTATGTGCGTGCGTGGCGGGAGTCCGCCAGGGCGCCCGACCGCATCCATGGTCTTCCGAGTGTCCCTCGGGGCATCGATGGTTCCCGGGACTTCGGAGTCCGCAGGTTCCACAACCCTCAGTCCGCCGGGCCCGGGAGCCAGAAGACCGGCCCCGGTGCTCGAAATGGGCGCCCAAGCCTCGAATGCGACCGCCAGGCGGCCGACGACCCGCTGTCCGGTTATGCAAGTTTGGCGAGGTTGAGGGTGGTTTCGTGGCCGTCGGCGAAACGGACGATCATGTAGGCAGTGCCGCCGATGGCCGCCAGGTAGGCGTTGAGCGTCGACAACAGAAGGTCGTGCGGCTGTTCCATGCGGCTGATGGCTGCCTGGGTGACACCCATGCGGCGAGCAAGCTCGACCTGGGTGAGGGTGGCAGCCTGGCGGAGCGCGGCCAAGCCCATCGCGTAGGTACGGTCGGCTTCGGCCATGCCTGCACGGACCTGGGCGACCTCGTCGGCGATATCGGGCCGTTGGGCGAGCTGACGGATGCGGTCGTTGCCGCGGAGGAACGTGACGCCGCCCTCGGTCGTGTCGTTGTCGGTCATGGGGTGCCTCCTTGCTGGCGCAGCCAGGCGTCGACGAGGGCTTCACCGCGGGTGGCGGCACTGGCGTAGAACACGTCGCCGATCGTCTTCTTGTCGAACCCGATCAACGCGACCACGACGTGGTCGTCGGCGGGGAATCAGCAGATGATCCGGACCGCGACGTCCGGGTCGAAGGGGTGGGCGACGCGCCAGAGTTCGTGGCGGCGGGCTTGCCGTACCCGTTTGAAGGTCGGGGACTCCTCGAGGGGGCTGGCCGGGAGCTCAGTGAGCGCCTGTAGGAGCGCGACAGCGACGGTGAGGACGCGGCCTCCCTGTTCTTCCGCGCGGGTCAGCCAGCGGTCGAACTCGTCGGTCCAGCCGACGATCACCTCCCCGAGGATGAGCCCCGGTTAATACAACGTCAACCTCATAGCCGGCCGCGAGCCGCGACGCAGCCGACGAACGATGCACCGAACCTCAGCGGAACCGGCGGGACCGTTGCACCAACGACCGCAGGCCGGCGGCCCGAGCGAGCCACAGTGGGTCAGCAACAGCCACGCCGGCCACCACGATGCTGCCACTCACCGCACGACACGGAGCGTGCCCCCAACGGGATTCGAACCCGTGCTACCGCCTTGAAAGGGCGATGTCCTAGGCCGCTAGACGATGGGGGCGGGCAGCAGCGATCGGGCTGGCTCACAGCTCGGACGCGGCGACGTCTGCCGTCGGTACGGCAAGCTGAGCATAGGGGACGGCGGGCGGTGACGACAAACCGCCTTCCGCCCGTGGCTCGCCGGGCCGGCGCGAAGCGGGCGGGAGCGGGTCGGGATGGTCCGGCTGTCCGGCTGTCCGGCTGTCCGCGGCGGAGGGGCGGCCCCGCGTCCCGCTCCGGTGAGGTCAGGTGGCCGGGAGCGCGGGCCGTGGGTCCGTCCAGCGGTACCGGGTGCGGAAGAACGCCCGGACCGGGCGTCCGCCGATGGCCAGGTTGTGCCTGACCGGCACCGGGCCGCTCGGGTCCGCGACGTCGAAGGACAGCGTCACGGTGTCGGCCCGCTCCAGCGGTGTGTTCGGGTCGTAGACCCGTAGCGTGACCGCGGTCTGTCGCTGCTCGTAGGCGTACGCGAGCACCTGGTGGTTGTGGCCGAGCTGGAAGGGGCTGTAGGAGCGCACCGTGATGATGCCGAGCGGGGACAGTGTGCCGCGGTCGATGTCGAGGCGTACCTGTGGCCACTCGTCCACAACGGTGATCCGCCCGGCGCCGCGCAGCGTCAGCGATGACCGGGTGGTGTCCGCGTCCCGGGTGGACATGAGCCGGTAGTAGCGGGCGACGCCACGCGGGATGTCGAAGCTGTCGAACAGCCGGCGGACGAGGTAGCGGTACAGCGGCGAGTCGGGTGGTGGCACCTCCTTGGACGTGGGCGGTGGCAGCCTCGCCTCGAAAAGATCGCGAGTGGCGTAGGCCATCCCTCCGCACAGCCCGCGGCTGGCGTCCCCGACCGGCACCCGGCCGACACCCGGGACTCTGATCTTCAGGACGGGCTGCCTGGGGAAGTCGTTGGTGAAGGGAAGGGCCTGGCCGCTCGGCAGGAAGCCGTCCACGGCGGCGTGGGCGTCGACCATTGATGTCTCCTTCTGCCTTCGCCTGGGAGCGGTATGTCCGTCCAGGGTCCCATCCGGACGGGATGGGCAGAAGCCGCCGGCAGCCGGCAGCCGGCAGCCGGAAACCGGAAATCGGCAGCCGGCAGCCGGCAGCCGGTCACCGCTGCCAGGTTGCGCAGTGATGGTCGTCGGCGAGGGTGCTGATCGGACGGATGTCACCGGGCCTGATCGACAGCGTCTGCGCCCGCTCGGTGGTGTGGACCGGCCAGACGGGCGGCGCCGGGGTGGGGAGCGTCCGGCCGGCCGCGCCCACGCCGTCCCTGCGGTTCGGCGCCCCGGCCGGCGGTGTGTTCGGGTCGCCGGTGGCCGCGAACCTCGTCCAGTACTGGATCATCGTGTCGGACAGTTCCCGGTGGGCCGAGCCAGGCCACTGCTGGTCGGCGTCCGGGATCAGGTAGCCGAGTTCCCATCCGTGCGAGGCACCGGGGAGCGTGCCCGGAACGGACGGTGCGCTGTCGGGCAGGTCGAACTCGTAGGAGAAGACCGGCACGCCGGCCCGCGTCAGCATGGACGCCGAGGCCACGCTCGGGCAGGTGAACAGCGCGTCGGTGATGACACGGGCGAGCCGTTCGGCCGGCGGCGCCGAGCCCGGCGGATAGTCCCTGCGGACGGCGCCGATCCTGTCGTGGAAATGCTGGTCGAGGACCGCGTTCACCTGCTGGTCGGTCAACCGGCCGGCCCGGCCGCTCCAGGGCCTGGTGAAAATGCGGCCCTCGTCCCGCACCGTCCCGATGATGACCGGCACTTTCGCGAAGGCGCCGGTGGCGATGGCCGTGGACGGTGGCACCGGCAGCGTCCGCCCGCCTGTCACGGGCGCCCACGGGAACGGGCTGAGGATGTCGGCCTGCTGGTCGGCCGCGGCGAGCACGTCCCGGGCGGGTAGCGCACGCATGCAGTCCGCCGCCCGGACGGGGTCGGTGCAGCCGAGCCTGCGCGCGGTGTCGGTCCCGGTCCGCTCGGCGTCCCGCACTGTCAGGAACGGCCATGAGCACGGGCCGCTCTGCACGATCGCGCGATGGAACAGGCCGGCCGCGGGCGGGGAGGCGAGCAGCGCGCAGGTACCGATCGCCCCGGCCGACTCGCCGAAGACCGTCACGTTGCCGGGGTCGCCGTGGAACGCGGCGATGTTGTCACGAACCCAGCGCAGCGCGGCCGTGATGTCCTGGACCGCGTATGTCCCGGAGTCGCCCGGCCGCGCCTGCCCGCTGCCAGGCTGCCCGTTCCCGGGCTGTCCGCTGCCGGGCTGTCCGTTCCCGGGCTGTCCGTTCTCGGACCGGCTGTTCCCGGGCTGCCCGTCCTCGGCGTCGAGCGCGGGCAGCGCAAGATATCCCAGAATTCCCAGGCGGTATTCGACCGAGACGACGACCACCCGGCCTGTCGCGGCGAGCAGGCTTCCGTCGTATTCGTTCGCGGAGCCGCCGACAAAACCACCGCCGTGGATCCAGAACATCACCGGTAGCCGGCCACCGCCCGCCCGGTCACGGCCCGCCCCGCCGCTCGTCTCGCCGCCCGTGTCACCGTTCGGGCCGGGGCCGCCGAGCTGGCCGCCGTCCGCGCCGCTGTCGCCGCCCACGGCGGGAACGTGAACGTTGACGAAAAGACAGTCCTCGTCGGACTGTTCGCCCAGGCCGCCGTTGTCCGGGCTGCCCTGAAGGCAGGGATGCGCTTTCTTCGTGGCATTCCGGATACCTGTCCAGGGCGCGACGGGCTGGGGTGAGCGCCACCGTCGGTCACCGACCGGCGGTGCCGCATATGGAATTCCATAGAAGGACGTGCCCAGGGCGGTGCGCGCGCCGCGGACCGTACCGCCGGTCACGGGCACGACTGTGGGGCTGGTTCTCGTTGAACCGCCACCGGCCTGTTCACGGTCGTCATGGGCCGGGTTGGCCGAGCATGACGTGACCGTAAGGAAGAGGGCGACGACGAGGAGCAGCGACATCATGCCCGACGCCGTACTCCGGATATGGACCGGCTCCATGGCTGCCCCCCCGGTCTCATGGTCCATATCCTCGCCGGGCTCGGGTTCCCGACGGTTCATGCCGGTGGTCGGTGTGATGCTTCACCGGCGCGCTGCTTCCGTATCCATTCCTTGCCGATTCTCATGATGACGGCAGCCGGCCGTCCGCCGCGCGGACGGGTTCCCGCCGGCACCGGCACGGTGATCGTCCACAGCGATCGTAGGCTCAGCGGCCGGAGCCGACGAGGTCCTCCGTTCCGCTCGCTCTGCGGGTCGCCGCGACGTGCCCCCGCAGGCCGGCGGCCAGGCGGATGCTCAGGACGCCCGCCGGTGGCAGCTGTGGCGTCTTCATGGATGCCGGGATGGGGACGGCGTCATCGCTACCGTGGCGGTTGCCCGCCAGCGGTGCTCTGGAGGACGGTTCGGGAGCAGGGGTGGTGGTCGTCCTTCCGGCGCTCGGGGACGGGCCGGCCCGGCTGATCGGCAGGGAGGGCCGTGTGATCGGGCACGAGGCCGCCCTGGTCGCGAACCCGACGCGCGGCACCATCTCCGGGCCGGGGAGCGCGTCGGGGTGGCAGCGGGTGTCCGCGAGGAGCGCGCCTCCGATGTTGCTGTTACTTACGGTGATAATCGGGTCGAGCTGTCGGGTGGCTCCCGCGGGATCCGCGTCCCTGAACAGGGTCGCGACCGGCCCGGCCGCCGCGACGGTCATCGCGAGGATCAGCGCCCGCAGGGCCAGCGTGCCGTTGTTGCGCTCTTCCGGGCGGGCGCGGAAGAATGGCCGGAACGCCCAGCTCGGCGCATGTCGTGCCATACGTCTCGACACGTGTCGCACCGTGCGATGGCCGGACGTAGTGTGCTTACGGTATTGCTTACCGTGTATGCCGCGATTTCTGCCGCGGCTGCCGCCGTGAGGGCGGCCCACGGCCATGGCGGCATCGCACGACATCGTGCGGCACCTCCACATCACGCGCATCCTGGTCCGTCGCCATGGCGCCGGCCGACACATCCGACACATCCGACACATCCGATATGAGTGGCAGGCTAGCGTGTTCTGGTGCCATACGTAGTGTTGTCGCCACGTGTTGGGTAAGTGTGGATGTTATGTGACCGACAGTAAAGGACGCCGGGGTGGGTCACGTTTGGCATCCGCGGGATGCGGACACAAATCCATCACCCTTCGAGGTGTCAGAGATACCAGTAGTAATGCAACTGGCAGTGGCGGGACGTGCGGCGGCGCCGGGCAGCCGTCCGCGCACGCACACGGCATCACACGGCATCACACGGCATTCACGCGGCATCACATGGCATGAGGTGATCCTGATGACAACGAGTGTCACGACGGCCGGCCCGTTCGACATCCCGCTCGACGTCCCACCAGGCGCGGATCCGGACCGGGCGCTGCCCGCGGACCTGTCGGATCCGACCCGGGCCGGTGCGGCGCTCGGTGCGCTCGTCGCGTCCGGCCGGCTCGATCCTCCACCGCCCGCCGCGGGCTCCACCGCCGCCCGCTGGCGCGTCCTTGCCGATCTTGCTGTCAGCGACGGCACACTGGCGCGGCTGGCGGCCGGGCACGCCGGCGCGGCCGCGCTCCTGAACGAGCTGGGCGGGCCGGTGCCACAGCGTGACCAGCGGTGGGGGGTGTGGGACGTCGACACCCCGGTGAGCCCGCTGGTCGCCCACCGGGGCCCGGACGGCTGGACGCTGCACGGCGCCAGGCCGGCCTGCTCGGGGGCGCGGGTGCTCACCCATGCCCTGGTGGCAGCCGAGATCACCACCGCCGAGGAGGGGGAGACACACCAGCTGTTCGCCGTGCGGCTGGACGACCGCGGCATCGCGGTGGCGGCCGGTGGGCGGGCGTCCCGGACAATGGCCGCCGGCGCGGACACCGCGACGGTGCTCTTCGACGGGGCGCCGGCCGTGGCGGTGGGCGGGCCGGTCGGGACGTCCGGGACGTCCGGCCGCTTCGGCGTGGCCGCCGCGGCCTACTCGGAGCGGCCCGTGTTCTGGCACGCCGCGGCAGGGGTCGCGGCCTGCTGGTTCGGCGGCGCGATCGGGGTGGCCCGCCCGCTGTTCGCCGCCGGCCGACTCGACCGAGCCGGCCGCGAAGGCCGTTACGATCATGAAGGCTGGGCCGGCCGTACCGCCGGCCACCACGGATCTGTCAGCCGGTACGGGCCCACCGGTGGCCCCGCTCCCGCCGGCCATCACTGGTTCGCCGACCGGCGGGGGCGGCCGCTGGACGCGCGTGCGCTGGCCCACCTGGGCCGGGTGGACGCGCTGCTGATGGCCGGGCGCTGCGTCCTGGAGACGGCCGCACGGGAGATCGACGCCGACCCCGACGATGCCGGCGGCTCGGCGCGGCGGCGCGCCCTGCAGGTGCGGGCCGCGATCGAGACATGCGCGACGGAGGTGATCGACCTGGTGGGGCGCGCGCTCGGCCCGGGGCCGCTGTGCTCCGACCGCGGCTATGCTCGGCGCGTCGCCGACCTTGGTTTCCACCTGCGGCACAGCCACGTCGATCATGATCTCGAGGTGCTCGCGAACGTCGTCCTGGACGATCTCGACCCGTTCTGGTGGTGACTGACGGTGAGGTGGCTACAGCGGGTCAGGTGGGTATCGAGGACGGTATGAAGCGTCGTCCTGAAGGCATCCCGCCCGGCGATCTCTCCGATGAGGATCTTGTCCGTGAAGTGGAACACCTGCACGCGACCCGGCACGAGACGTTCCTGCACGGCACCGGGGACGCGTTCGACACGCACACGTCACGGATGCTCAGCCTGGAGTACGAATACCGGCGCCGGTTCGCCGCGGTGCTCACACCGGACCCGCTACGGACCCGTGCCGGCAGCCGCCGGGCCGCTGCCGTGGGCCGTGGCGGCTCGTGACGGCCGGCCCGTGACGGCTCGTGACGTGCCCGGTCAGCTCGTGATGTCCCGGGCCGCGAACACGATCCTGGCCAGGATGATCGTTGCCAGGCCGTAGCCGCCCTCGAGCAGCAGCCCGTGTTGGATGCTGGACCAGGGGACCGGCGCGCGGAACAGGTCGACGAACGCCATCCAGTAGTGCGTGGGCAGGTAGGGCTGAATGACCTCGGCGGACGGGATCTGGTCGAGCACACCCGCGGTGACCAGGATGCCGAGCGCACCGAGCGTGGCCGCGAGCGGCGTGGACGTGATCGTCGACAGGAACAGCCCGAAGCCGGCGATCCCGAGCATGGAAGCGGCCACGAACAGCGCCGACAGTCCGATCCGGATCGTCGCGTCCGGCAGGGAGAAGGGCGGCCCCCCACCGGACAGCGGCTGGATGGGAGCGAGCCCGAACAGCGCCCAGCCGACCGTGAACGCGGTCGAGGTCACCGCGCTCACCGCGATCAGCAGATAGGCGATGATCGAGATCATCTTGGCGGCCAGCAGCCGTCCCCGTCCGACCGGACGTATGACCAGATAACGCAGAGTGCCGGCGCTCGCCTCGCCCGCGATCGCGTCCCCCGCCAGCAGAAGCACCGCCACCGGCAGGAACAGCGGCAGGACGAGCGCGAGGGCCGCGACCGGGAACCATGTGCCGTTGCGGACGACCTCGGCCAGGAACGCCGGGCCTATCGGCTTCGAACCGGTTCCGCTGATCTTCAGGAAGAAGGCGACGATGACCGGCAGCGCCGCGAGCATCAACACCGACAGCCACGTCCGCCGCCGCAGCAACAGCAGGCGCAGCTCGACCCGGATCATCGTCCGCCCCGGATCACTGCTCGTCCTCGGCCGGCTCCCAGCCGCCGCCCCCGTCACTACCGGTCAGCTCGAGGAAGACGTCCTCGAGCGTCCGGCGTTCCACCACCAGTTCGTGCACGCGCACGCCGGCCGAGACCAGCGCGGCGTTGAGCGCCATGGGATTCAGCGTCCGCGCGATCAGGGAGTGCCCCTCCCGGCCCTCCAGGACGCGCTCGAGCAGGTGCGCGGCAAGATCGGAATCCGGGGTGCGCAGGGTCACCCGGCCGGTCGGGCCACACAGCGCGTTGAGCGAGTCATGGGCGACCAGACGGCCGTCACAGATGATCGCTGTTTCGGTGCAGAGCATCTCGACCTCCGCGAGCAGGTGCGAGGACAGGAAGACGGTCGTTCCCGCGGCGTTCAGCTCGAGCAGCAGGTCGCGGATCTCCCGGATGCTCTGCGGATCGAGCCCGTTCGTCGGCTCGTCCAGGATGAGCAGTTTGGGATGCCGCAGCAGTGCCGCGGCCAGGGCGAGCCGCTGCTTCATTCCCAGCGAGAACCTGCCGATGGGCCGGTCGTCGACGTCACCGAGCCCGACCCGTTCCAGCGTGTCCTCGATCCGCTTGCGGCGCGAGCGCCGGGCGCCGCCACGCCCGGCCGAGTCGAGAGCGGCCAGTTCGACCCGGGCGGGCAGGAAGGTGTGGAACGCGGGAGCCTCCACGAGCGCGCCGACCTTGGGCAGCACCTGCCGGGCGTGACGGGGCATGCTCCGGCCGAGCAACTGGACACTGCCGGCGCTCGGACGCACCAGCCCCAGCAGCATCCGGACGGTCGTGGACTTGCCCGAGCCGTTGGGGCCGAGGAATCCGAACCGGTCGCCCGTCGCCACCTGTAGGTCGAGGCAGTCGACCACGGTCCGGCCCCGGTAGCGTTTGGTCAGCCCATCCGCATGGATAGCGAACGTCATACCGCCTCCCGCCCGTCGCCGGCGACAGCAGGTACAGCGACAGCAGGCACAACGACAGCAGGCACAACGGCAGCAGGCACAACGGCAGCAGGCGCAGCGGAGGCGGGCATGGGACGGTTACGCGCCAGGACAGGCGGGGCAGCCGAGCCAGGCCCCACCGGCGTCCGGGGGAGCCGTCCCGGCCCGTCGGAACAGGATGATCGCAAGGTAGGCACTGTAGTACTAGTAAACCGGGTGGCTATTACGGGCCATCGACAGCCGGGGGCAGATCGGCCCTGAGGCGCCCGTCCGCGTCGGGACCCGCCACGGCAGGTACGATCAGGCTCGGCGGGCCGTTAGCTCAACTGGCAGAGCAGCAGA
>NZ_CEVIVC010000056.1:15769-31935 GCF_982290645.1 Protofrankia sp. CiP1_Cm_nod4 | reverse complement strand
CCGGCCTGTCCGGTGTTCAGAGCCAGCGGCGGCTGCGGAAGACGACGTAGAGCATGGCGGACACCAGCCCCATGAGCCCGATCGCGAACGGATATCCGTACGTCCACTGCAGCTCCGGCATGGTCTCGAAGTTCATCCCGTACACGGTGCCCACCAGGGTGGGCGCGAACAGGATGGCCGCCCACGCGGATATCTTCTTGACCTCCTCGTTCTGCGCGATGCTCGTCTCGGTCAGGATCTTCATTTCCTCGTTCTGCCGCTGCCCGACCAGGGCCGCGTTGGCCGTGAGAATGTTCTGCAGGAGCTGGCGGAAGCCCTCGATCCGCTCCACGACCTGGACGACGTGGTCGCTGACGTCCCGCAGGTACTGCTGCAGCCCGGCGTCCACGCCGTATTTCACGAAACCCGACGCCAGGGCGTCGAGCATGCCGAGCAGGGGCTTGGTGGCCCGCTGGAACTCGATGACCTCGCGGGAGAGCTCGTAGATACGCCGGCTCACCTCCGGGTCGCCCCGGAAGACCTCGGTCTCGATCTCGTCGATGTCGTTCTCCAGCCCGGCGACGACCGGTGCGTAGTCGTCGACGACCCGGTCGAGGATGGCGTACAGCACCGCCTCGGGGCCTCTGGCCAGCAGGTCCGGCTCGGATTCCATCCGGTGGCGTACCCGCCGCAGGTCCGGCGCATCACCATGACGTACCGTGATGACGAAGTCGTCCCCGACGAAGACGTGCAGCTCGGAGAACTCGACCTCCTCCCGGGTGTCATTGTAGGAAGCCGCCAGCAGAACCACGAAGAGGGTCTTTCCGTACCGCTCCAGTTTGGAGCGCTGATGCGCCTGCACGGCATCCTCGACGGCGAGTTCGTGCAGTTCGAACTCCCGGGCGATCGAAGCGATCTCCCGCTGGTCCGGGCGGACCAGCCCGATCCAGGCGAGGTCCTGCTTGCGCCTGTCACGGCGTCCGTGCAGAAGCTGGTAGGTCTCGGTCAGCGAGTCCGGCCGCACAAGGCGCCGTCCCTCGGAGTAGAACACGTTCTCCATCACCGTCATCACGCCAGCTCCTCGAATGTCTCGCGGATCCGCCAGCAGACAGCGGTCTGGAACCGGGAGCGGGCTGGTTGCTCCCCCAGGACGCTCGCTCGCACCTCGCCGAGGCGGTGACCGGGCCTTGCGCATCGCTGTGTAGGCGTATCGCCGGGTGGTACACAGCAGGCCGGCCATGGACGAACGCGGCCATGGCCGGACGTGAACAAGGTTCGAGCGCACTGCCACAACGGCCAACCGGCTGGTGCGTGAAAGCCCGCTGCACGATCCCGCGCATCTGCTGACACAACCCCTGTGGGTCAGGCCTTGATTCCAGACCACCGCGACGCCGGGCTCATGGGAGCTCGTAACGGACGCCCACCCGCGTTCAGCGCGTCAGATACGACCCGACGACCGCGAGCTGCCCGGCAAGGCAGGGGCTGGGACCGTCGGCCCTTTCTGACAAAGGCCGGCGGCGATGTTTTCACACCGAAGTGACCAGGCTCAGGCGGCGGGGGTCGCCGAGCCAGTCCAGGACAGACAGCGACTATGACCGGGACTCATCCCGCCACCTCCTTCACAGCCAGGCGCTCGCGGGCGCAGACCGCATCCACAAAGAGTGATCGCACGAACGGGAGCCGGGCCAGAACCCACCCCCACGCGCGGAGCACCCCTCCTCGTCAGAGCTTTGGCACTGCACGGCGTAATCCTGACCAGGAAGCCACCTGGGCCCACCCCTTAGCCCGGGGAGAGCTGTCCTGACCCGGGGCGTCTCTCGACGTTCGGGGTCAGTGGCCTGTGTCCGTGCAGACGCCTCACCGAACGAGGTGCCGCATCCCAAGAGTGCCGCCGCACGCGGGACACTGTCAAACCAGGACACGGTGACTTTGACAGCACGAGCCGATCAGGCCCCTCATGCCCGGACGCCGTCACCGACGGCGATCGCGCCCCAGCAGGACGCCCTCAGGACGCGCTGTGTGGGATGGCGCACGGCGCCCACGCGGCGTTCAGGCTCCCGGGCCGAACGCTGGCCGGCCGGCGCGCTCCCGTTCGGACGCCTTCATCCGCGCCTCGTACACATGCCGGCGGCCACCGGCCAGGGCGTCCCGGACCATCCGCTCGGATTCGACAAAGGCCCGGTAGTACCCGTCGTCGTACTCCTCGACGACCTGGAAGGTCCATCGGCCGTCGAGGACGTTGCGCCCGAGCAGGTCCCCGCGGAGCCGTTCGGCGATCCCACCGTGACCGGCGCCGTCCAGCTCCTCCAGCGCCGCTCCGAGCATGAGATCGGCATGGCCGGACATCTGGTGGAACGCGTAGAGATGCCCTCGGGCCCGCTCCACCCACTCCAGCGCCTCGCTGATCTTCCCGACGGCGTGGACCGTGTCCGCGTCGAGTTCCGCGGCGACACTGCCGGCCGCCTCCGCCGCGTCCGGTGCCGGGCTCGGAGCCGGCGGCGGAGCCGGTGCCACCGCCATCGCCATCGCCAGGGTCGGTGCCGGCGCCGGCACCGGGTCGTTCGTCCTCACAACCCGTGAAATGCCCCGCCGGCACCCTGGCGACACCAACACCGCCCGCGAAGCGACCGCGGGGGCCACGGCGGCTGCGGGGGCCACGGCGGCTGCGGGGGCCACCGCGGCTGCGGGGGCCACCGCGGGGCCGGAAGACGCGGCCGGCGGGCAGGCGGCCATGTCAGCCGCTCATCCGTTGCACATCCGGCACGGCCCTCGGGCGGAGCCTGCCAGACGGGCGTAGGCCCACCGGGCGGGAGAGCGGGATGCGCCGGTAGCCTGAGCCTCATGTCCGCTCTGGACCCGACCGCGCAGTCGCCCGTTCTGGCGCACGGCATATATCCCTATCTCGCGGCGCGCTGCTCACCGCCGGACGAACTGCTGACCGATCTCCTCACGGAGACGCGGCGGAAGTTCGGGGAACGTGCCGTGATGCAGATCGGCGCCGAGCTCGGCACCCTGCTGACGCTGCTCACCGCAAGCACCAACGCGCGTCGAGCGATCGAGGTCGGTACGTTCACCGGATATTCGTCGATCTGCATCGCCCGCGGCCTGCCCGCCGACGGCCATCTGCTCTGCTGCGACGTGAGCGAGGAGTGGACGTCGCTGGCGCGTCACTACTGGAAGCGCGCCGGCCTGGAGGACCGGATCGAGCTGCGCCTCGGCCCGGCCGCGGACACGATCGCCGCGCTGCCCGCCGAGCCCGTCTACGACATCGCGCTCATCGACGCGGACAAGACCTCGTACCCGGTCTACTACGACCTGCTGCTGCCGCGGCTGCGCCCGGGCGGGCTGATCCTCGTCGACAACGTGCTCCAGGACGGCAAGGTGCTCGACGAGCGGAGCCAGGACGCGGACGTCCAGGCGATCCAGGCGTTCAACGACACGGTGGCGGCGGACGAGCGGGTACAGGCCGTCCTGCTGGCCGTGTCGGACGGTCTGACCATCGCACGCAAACTGTAGCCCGACGCGCCCACCCGCACCGGCGATGACCCGCGCCGGCGCCAGCCCGCACCAGTGACAACCCGCGTCAGCGCCCACCCGTGCCGAGGCTGGCCCGCACCGGCGATGACCCGCGTCGGGGCGCCCGCGCCAGTGACAATCCGCACCGGGGCCGGTCCGCTCCCCCGCGGCGGCCGCCAGCACCAGTCCCGCCCCCGGCCCTGGCCCCGCGGCGGCCCGACAATCCCTCAGCTACGCGCACGTCCCGTTTCGATCAAGAATATTGAGTGCGGAAACGGCTGTCCTGACAACCACTCGCTCCCTCGTTCTTGCGATCTTGCGATCTTGCGATGTTCGATCGGGAGGCAGGGCGGGGTCAGGACGGGGTTCGGGACAGGTAGGTCTGGACGCGGGTGAGCTCGTGCTCGAGAAAATCGAGGAAGTCGTCGACCTCGTACTCGCTGTATCCGCCCGTCAGCCAGGTGGTGTCGAACCTGGCATCGACGATGTCCCGCGGGGTGAGGCCTGCCGTGGCAGAGGCGGCCGTGGCAGAGGCGGCATCCACCGGGCGGCCGTCCCGCGCCGGCTCCGCCATCGCCTGCAGGCGGTCCAGTGCCTGGCCCACTCTGCCGAGAAAGGCGTCGACCTGGGCGGTGTCGTAGCCGGCGCGGAACCGCGTTCTCGTGAACGTCTTCGCCGCCGCCTCCGCGCCGGTGGCGCCGGGATGGAAGAACCCGGGACCGCCCCGGTACCGGACGGCGGCGGCCCGACGGCTGTCATCACCGGGAGCGTCGGCCAGGGCCGCGGCGGACACCGCGGAGAAGAACGTGTGCAGATTACCGAACTCACGTTCGACGATCCGGAGAAAATCATCGACCTCGCTGTCGCGGTATCCGCTGAAAAATCTGGTGGTATTGAACCTCGTCGACCTGATCTCCGTCGGCGTGATTCTCGGGACGAGCTCGGCCGGCTCCGGCGTCCCCCCGTTCTCGACAACGCGGACGAGGGCGTGCAGCCGACGCAGCTCGACCGCGGCCCAGTCGAGAAAGGAATCGACACCGACCATGCTGTAGCCAGGACGCAGCCGGGTCGCACTGAATGCTTTTACGCAGAGATCGCGGGCCGTCACGATGGGACGGTAGGCGACGGCGCTGTCGCTCCCGCGCTCGCCGCCGGGCGGTGGTATGGGCGGCTGGGGCGACTCCAGGTGCGGCGGGCGTGCTTGCTCCTCCCGTGACCGTGTCCGGGTGGCCCGTGGAACGCCGTCGGCAATTGACTGTTTCACCGTTCCGGATTGTATAGCGAACCATCGGCGAAGAAAGTGTGAGCTCGCAGACCGGATCGCCTTTCGTGTCGGTTCATATTTTTGCGGTAATTATTATTTCTATATTCATAGAACTCTGTTGCCGGTTCGCCTGCCCGGCCCGTTACAGTAACGAGCGGACGCGGCGCTCCCGGCGGGGCGCCACCCGCCCCCCGTCCCAGCCCCGTCCCAGCCTGGTCCTGGTCCTGGTCCTGGTTCCAGCCTGCTCCTGGTCGGCGTGGACGCCCGCCCTGCCCTCGAGCGGCACGTAGCCAGCAAGTACCAGGCAGTCGGCAAGTACCAGGCAGTCGGCAAGTACAAGTACATGGAGCGGCCGATGACAGCCACAACGAGTACCGTCGGCGGGCTCGTCCTCGCCGCCGGGGCCGGACGTCGCTTCGGTGCTCCAAAAGCTCTGGTCACCCTGAGTGGTGAACCTCTGGTCCGGCGATGCGCCCGGATGCTCACTGACGGTGGATGCGTCCCGGTGCTTGTGGTTCTCGGCGCGCGGGCGGCTGACGTGATCAGATCCACCGGCCTGCCCGGGGGGCAGGTCGTCCTGGCGCCGGACTGGGCGGTGGGGATGAGCGCGTCGCTGCGTCGCGGGCTCGCGGCGTTTGCCGCCGGCGGGGCAGGCCCTGCCGGCTCCGCCGGCGGGGAGCGAACCGGCGGGGAGCGGAACAGCCAGGGCCGGAGCAGCGAAGAGCGGCGGGACGACGAAGACCCGCGGGACGACGAAGCCCGGCGGAACGACGGAGACCGGCGGAGCAGTGGGCGGCGGCCGGCGGGACACACCGGTGTCGAGGCGGTCGTGATCGCGCTGGTCGACCAGCCGCTGATCGGCGCTGAGGCGGTGCGCAGGCTGCTCGCGGCCCATGCCGCCGGTGCCGTCGCGGCGGTCGCCAGCTACGGCGGGCAACCGCGCAACCCGGTCCTGCTGGACAGGACGGTGTGGGCCGAGGTGTCCACCCTCGCCCATGGTGACATCGGGGCGCGGGCCTGGCTGCGGAGCAATCCGGACCAGGTCGTCATGGTGCCCTGCGACGGCACCGGCTCCCCCCACGACGTCGACACCCCCGACGACCTGGCGGCGCTGGTCGCCTCCAGCCCGGTCACACCCGATCTGATCACGCCCGGTTCGGCCGCGGCTGGCGGTCGGCCGTCGGCGCCGCCCGGCAGCGACGGCCGACCGCCGGACATCGACCCGCCGGACATCGACCCGCCGGACATCGACCCGCCGGACATCGACCCGCCGGTCTGATCGTCGGGGCGGTTTTCGTGCGATCCGGTCAGTTGGCAAGCCCTCGTGGGGGGAGGCCGGCCGTACGGTAGACATCGTCGATGAGGCGCATGGTGACGACCGCGTCCTCGGCCGGTGTCAGTGTCGGTTCGCCGTACAGCACCGCGCGGGCGAAAGCACGCAACTGGGCGTCGAACGTCGTTTCCCCGCGCACTGTCTCCCGGCGGGTGTGCCCCTGCGTCGTCCAGCGGATCTGGTTGAAGACATGTGGGCGGACAAAGTTGGCGACCCGCAGTTCACCACGGTCCCCGATAACGTGGGCGGCGATCCGCAGGAAGCGCCGGGACCACAGCGAGCAGTCGATCCGCCCGGTCGAGCCGTCGGGAAAGCTGAACTCCGCGGTCATGGCGCGGTCAATGCGTGGCGCGTGCAGCAGGGCGCGCGCCGAGACGACCTTCGGTTCGCCCTCACCGAGCAGCCGCATACAGTGAATGGCATAGCACCCGGTATCCATCATGGCCCCGCCGCCGAGCTCGTAACTGTAGCGGATCTCGTCGTCGAAAAGCGGCCAGGGAATGCACATCCAGGTACGGATCGAACGCACCGTGCCGAGACTGCCGTCCCGCACGATCTTGTGCATACGCTCCGCCAGCGGGTGATACCGGTAGTGGAAGGCCTCGGTGACGACAACGCCGGCGGACGCCGCCGCCTCGGCGACGGCACGTGCCTCCGCCTCGTTGGCGGTGAACGGTTTCTCGCACAGCACGTGCTTCCCGGCCTCGATCGCGCGCAGGGTCCACTGCGCGTGCAGGGCGTTGGGCAGCGGAATGTACACCGCGTCGACGTCGGGATCGTCGAGCAGCGCGTCGTATGACTCGTGCGCCACCGGGACCGCGTATTTCTCGGCGAACCGGTCGGCCCGCTCGGTATCGCGGTCCGCCACCGCGACCACCGCGGCGGTCGGCAGCCGTGCCGCGGGTTTCATGATGGCCGCCGGGGCGATCCGAGCGGCGCCAAGAATGCCGATCCTCACCTGATCCACCGATA
This sequence comes from Protofrankia sp. CiP1_Cm_nod4, assembly GCF_982290645.1. NCBI lineage: Bacteria > Bacillati > Actinomycetota > Actinomycetes > Frankiales > Frankiaceae > Protofrankia > Protofrankia sp. CiP1_Cm_nod4. The sequence goes on along the minus strand of NZ_CEVIVC010000056.1, from coordinate 24,871 downwards.
CCGTCCTTTCCTGTTCGGTGGCCGGGAACAGCCGCCAGCTCAGTCGGGCAGCGCCGATCGTGGCGACGGCCGGAACCGGTCAGAATGCGTTTCTGTATTCGGTGTCGTGGGCACTCCTGGTAAATTGTGCAAGATCACTCTACCTCCGGTGTGGAGGCTGTCCCACGCGACCTGCGTCACTTCGACGGGCGCGGCCGATACACCCGGAAGGACGCACTGTCAATTACCGGCCGCTGTTCCATTCCCAACTACCCACCAGGACACAGTGACCCACCAGCACACCGGCACGCACACGCCTTGTTCAGCTCCCTGCCGACACCCCGGCACCCGGCATCCCGACAACCGGACACCCGAAATCCCCGCACGTTCCGAGGAGAGGCCTGAACAAAACCTTCCACTAAAGATCTTAATAAAAACACCATTCAGATCATCTATACGAAAATTTCCAACGGTCTCCAACAGGAGGAGACGTTGTTCTGTGCGTCACCGGATACCGGACGGCGAACAGCATGACTCCGGCCGCCAGGGCGACGAGGTGCCACCCGTACCGCCCGTGCTCACCACGGGAGCCGGCAGGATCTGATCTCGGGTGCCGGATTGTCGGGGGGTGGCAGCAGACCCATCTGTGCCAGGGCTGCCCGGCCGAGTGGTGTTTCCGGGTCGCCGAGGGCGAGCGGGAGGTCGAAGTGGTTCCGGGCGGGCACTACAAGATCGATAACTGGCGTTCCCGCCCGGGTCAGGGACGATACGAACTGTGCGTGCTGGGCGGCGAAGGCGGCCGTCTCGTTGTCGCCGCGGGCGACTATCAGCGGTGGGAGGTCGCCGTGGACATGGCGAACCGGGCTGTTGTGGGCCGCTTCGGCGGCGGTGAGCCTGATCTGTTCCCCGACGTAGGTGTGCCGCAGTGGCTCGAGGTCGTAGATACCGCTGAGCAGACAGGCACCGCGGATCACGTCGGAGGGGTGCAGGGCAGGCGGGAGCCAGCCGTCCATCACGCACATCGCGGCGAGATGGGCCCCGGCGGAAGAACCGCTCAGGAAGATCCGTCGGGGGTCGACGCCCAGCTCGGCGGCATGCTGGAACAACCACAGGACGGCGTTACGGACCATGGCGACGATCTCGTCCAGCCGGTGGGCGGGCGCGAGCCCGTACCCCAAGGCGGCGAAGGCCGCTCCTTTCGCGACGAAGCCCGGCGCGGCAAAGGACGATTCTTCCCTGCTCAGCTCCTGCCAGTAGCCGCCGTGGATGAAGACCTGTAGCGGCGCGTGGGGGCCGGTGGCGGGGAAGAAATGGAGCCGCTGGGCGGGGGTGTCCCCGTAGGGGATTTCCTTCCATGGCAGGGCCGCGCGGGCGTCGGCCGACCTGTCCGCGTACAGCCGCAGGTACGTTCTCATGTCGGGTACGGTCAGGCTGGGTGAATACGCCTGGTCACGTAGTTCCCGGCTGCTTTCCCATGGGGACGGTGACGTCCCGTCGGCCATGGCCCCGCCGTCTCCCACTTCTTGTCTCCACATTCTTGTCTCCCGCGTCGCCGCGGGTTCCCGCCGGCCTGGCCATCGGATTCCCGGCGAGGAGAGTCAGGGCCGCGCGCCGGCGGCGGGCCTGCCGTCGTCCGGCTGGCCGAAACAGCTCCTCGCGTCCCAGAGCTCCGGATAGAACTTCAGCGGGACCCGTTCCGCCAGATAGCCGCTACCCGTGCTGCCGCCCGTCCCAGGTTTGCCGCCGAGCTGGCGCATCACCGTCATCTGGTGCCGCAGACGCCAGATCGACCACAGCTGGTCGTGCTCGATCAGAGCTTCGGAAAGCTCCCACAGCCCGTTGTACCGATCGTCGCCGACCGCTATCTCGTGGAAGGCGGCCGCTCGCTGCCGTGGGGTGCCGACGCTGAGACCAGCGACGGCCAGCAGGGTGATGAAAGCGTCCCACAGGTCCGGTTCGGCCAGTCGTAGGGACAGCCGCTGGTGGTCCTCGGCGCTCAGCCAGGCGGCTCTGTCCAGCCAGCCGTTGTCGTCGGCACCGGACAGGAACTCTATCTCTCGGAACTGTGCCGACTGGAACCCGCTGGACGACCCGAGCGCGCCACGGAACTCAAGGAACCCGTGCGGCGTCATGGTGTCGACGACGTCGATCTGGTTCACCAGCACACGCTCGATCTCGTGGCAGCGGCGCAGCCGGAGACGGGCCCGGTAGGCGTCACCGTCGAGCATCCGGTCCCTGGCGTTGGAAAGCTCGAACAGCAGCACCTTGAACCACAGCTCGTACACCTGGTGGACGGTGATGAAGAGCAGCTCGTCGTGGGCAGGGGGCGAGCTTCTGCACCGCTGCTGGTCGAGCACGTGGGGAAGGCGCAGGTAGGTCGCGTAGGTGAGTCCGCTGTCGTGATCGACGGAAGGCCGCATATGCCCTCACCCGATCCCGTGGGCGGCGAATGCCTCGCTCGCCCCGGGAAGATCGAGGACGCCGGCGGATTCGCACATCCGCCGGGTGGCCTGGGCGGCCTCGCGGATTCGCCGAGTCGCGGCGGCCCCCCCGTAGACGTCCCGGAGCACGGTGTCGGCGGTGGGCTCGTCGAGGCCTGCGAGCAGGAGGGAGGACCGGACCGGCGCGGTGTCCCAGACGAGGCACGCCCTGATCAGAGGTGGGATGGCGTGCGCCACACGCTCCCGGAGCGAGGGCTGCAGATGCGTCCACAGCAGGTGGAAGAAAGCGACGAAGAATCGGTGGTGGCGTCCCTCGTCGCGGGCATGGTCCCGGGTCACCTCCCGGACCGCGGTGACGACCGTGGGATTGTTGGGGACTTCGTTGAGGACCGCGGTTATCAGCGTCTCGAACACGATCACCTGCAGCAGCTGGGCGAGCACCGGTTCGCCGGGGAGAATGGCGCGCCCGGTCTCCTCGAGACGTTCGACGAAACCGCCGTAGTCCCACCGGGGTATCGGGATCCCCGTGGCGGTGGCGATCTGGTCGGCCAGGTCGAGACTGTACAGCGAATGATATCCCTCGTCACAGTAGATTTTGTAGGCGTCCAGACGACATGAAGGGGGCAGGTCGAAGCCCACCCGGTTGCCGGCTATCCGCTCCGCCCCACGGTTGACGATCCTGGTCTCCAGGTGCGTGGCCGACAACAGGAACTGGTACAGGTGACGCACGGTGAGTTCCCGTGCCAGGGCGGCCGGGAGAACGCGGACGGCTTCATGGGCAAGATACGGCACCAGCTCGGACGGAAAGAACACCCGCCCTTCCTCCATTTCCTGGTGAAACGCCCGCCGGCTCCCACCGCGGACGCCCGCCGAACGGTACCAGTCGCTCATCGGCCGGGCCGCTCCCAGCGGCCATCCCGGTTTCTGCTCCATCCTCAGCCCTCGATGCTTTCATAGCGCGTGGCATCAACCGGACGGGAGACAGCGGCTCTTTCCTCACCGCACGGCCCAGCCGTGGTCGTGGTCGTGGTCGTGGTCGTGGACGCGGACGCGGACGCGGACGCGTCAAGAAAGCGAACGATACGGCTGATGCCCTCCGTCACCACGGCCCGGTCGGTGGCATAGCAGATCCGGAACCATCCCGGATCGGGGCTGGCGAAGAACTGGCCTGGCAGGACGTTGACACGGGCCCGCTCAAGAAGCCTCTCCCACAGGTCGTGTTCGGCCGCGAAGGTGGGAGCGGCCAGCCACGCCCCCAGATCGGCCCACAGCGAGAACCCCGCCCCCACCGGCACGAAGGGAATACCAGCGGCGGAGAGGAGCTCGGCCGACGAGGCATGGGAAAGGGCAAGCCGCCGACGGCTCTCCGCGAGGAAACGGGCAACCCACGCGTGGTCGGCGAGAACGTCCCGCAGAAGCGCCTGGGTGTCGGTCGAGGTCGCGGCGAAATAGGCGAGCGCCCGGGCCGCGGCGCGGACCTCGGGATCGGGACTGCACAGAACACCGATCTTGAAGCCGGGCAGCCCGAAGTCCTTCGCGAACCCCCACACGACGTGGACCCGTCCGGTTCCGGCCGTCCTCACCTCGGGATCGAGGAAGCTGACGAACGGTGTCTCGCCGAAGACCGAGCTGGCGTAGATCTCGTCCGCGATGACGTCCACCCCGTGCCGGCCGGCGACCTCGGCGATCTCCCGGAGGACCCGTGGCGGGTGGACATGGCCGACCGGGTTCCCCGGCGAGGCCAGTGCCACGGCACGGACGGTGATCCCCCGCTCGCGGGCACGGGTGAGAGCATGATCTATCCCCGAGGCCGTCACCTGGAAGTTCCCGCCCGCGCTCAGGGGCACGGGCAGCAGGCGGGCGCCGGAACGTCCGGCCAGGTCGACGTCGAAGGCCCCGTAGTAGGGAGCGGGCACGATGATCGCCTCCCCCGGGTCGCACAGGACGGAGGCGATGACGTCCAGGGCACCTGTCGCCCCGCTGACCACGACAAGGTGCCGCGGATCCACCTCCGTCCGGCAGACACCGGTGAGGAAACGGGCGAGCTGTTCCCGGAAGGCGTCGGTGCCGTGCAGCGGGGCGTAGTGGGTGTCCGCGGCGGTCAGCGGCCGCGGGCCGGTCAGCCGGGGCGCCAGCAGGTCCCACACCAGCCGGTTCTCCGCCGTGCCGAGGTTGACGTACCCGTCCGGACGCAGCCGGGGATGGTACGGATCCGCCTCCGCCCGGAAGTGCGCCGCGGCGATCGCCGGCGGCTGGGCAGCCAGCGCCGCCGCGCGCCTCGACACCATCAGTGGCCTCCCGGACGGCCGCCGCGCGCCTGACCGGATTCCGCGGGGTGCTCGGTGAACAGCCCGGGACGCACCCCCAGGCCCATCGACGCGTCCACGACCGCCCCGTGCAGCACGCAGGAACTGTCGCCGGACAGCCACCACACCAGCTCCGCGATCTCCTCCGGCCGGATCAGCCTGCCTTTCGGCAGATTCGCCTCGAAGTCGAGCCGGGCCTGCGGCGCCAGCCGGTCGAGCGTGCTCTCCCGCAGCATGGGCGTGTCGACCGCCCCCGGGCACACCGCCATGACATCGACCGGGGAATGCGCCGTCTCCGCCGCGAGATGGCGGGTCAGGTAGGCGAGCGCCGCTTTGCTCATGCCGTCCACGACGTCGAATCCCGGGAACTGGGTCACCCCGCCACCGACGCTGCAGATATTGACGATCTTCCCGTAGCCGCGGTCCAGCATGCCCGGGAGGAGGCGCCGGATCAGCCACAGCGGGCCGATGCTGTTGATCCGTAGGAACGCCTCGTCCCGGTCGTGCGGGTCCGGGACGTACCGGTCGATGCTCCGCGTGCCCACGGCGGCGTTGTTGACGAGCACGTCCACCGGGCCGGGAAGCGCCGCCAGCAGATCGTCGTGGCTGTCCCGCTCCCCCTGCCTGAACTCGAAGGCGCATACCTGGGCACCGCCAGTCGTGCGCAGGTCCGACGCGACCGACTCGGCGACGTCCCGCCGGGAGTGGTAGGTGAACCACACGTTGTCACCATTGCGAGCGAACCGTGTCACGGTGGCCAGACCCACACCACTGGAGCCACCAGTGATCAGGACGTTCCGCGGCATCGTGTCCTTTCCTGTGATCCTGTCCTGTGATCCTGTGGAGAGCGGCTCCTGTGCGCAGCGGCGCGCCGGGGCGTACGCCGGCCCGTCACGAGACGCCCGGAGCAGCCCTGAGGAGGGTGCGCCGAACCACCCGGCCCAGACGAGCTGTCGATCACGCGGTCCAGCTCCGGCAGCGTGGTCGGCAGTCATGCGGGTCGAGGCGGTCGGGTCGTTCCTCGTGGCCGGGATGTGTGCCGTCAGCGACGGCAGCACACGTCCCAGCCTGCGCCGGATGGTTACGGAAGTCTCATGACGCGGACTCTGCCCGCAGCGCCCACGGTCCGGGACGACAGCGAGTCGTGGTCAGCGGATACGGACTCTAGCAGCACTTTCACCCCGTATCCACGGTCTTCTTCCCATTTTTTCCCGGTAGGTTCGGATCGAACACGAGCGGCCTCCAGGCTTGCCCGCGACGCCAGCCGGGCTCGTGTCGGTGCGGACTTCGTACGCCCAGCTCGCGACGCATGCGGTGCCAGCATCGGATCACTGGCAGGAGTGGCCGGCCATGGCGGCGTTGACGATCAGAGATCTGGATGGCGAGGTGAAGGCGCGGCTGCGGGTCCGCGCGGCGCACAACGGCCGGTCCATGGAGGCGGAGGCCCGGGCGATCCTCCGAGCCGCCATGGCCGACGCCCCGATCGCGGCCGTCCGCCGCTCACGCTCCGCCGGCCTCGCCACCCGCAACACCCTCGCCACCCGCAACACCAGGGACTTCACCCACACCGGCATCGACCTGACAAACCCCTGGCAGACAACACCAGCCGACTGACCGGGCCGAGCATCATGGGATGATCCGACGCTGTGAGCTCCCCGTTACTTCAACCATCGGCCATCGCCGCCGCCTATCCCCACCGCTATGCGGTGGTGGACGTGGAGACCTCCGGACTGATAGCACAGCGCAGCCGAATACTCTCGGTAGCCGTAGTGCACGTGGCGTCGGACGGCACGGTGGAACGGCGATGGTCGACCCTGCTCGATCCGGGATGCGATCCCGGGCCGGTGCACATTCACGGGCTCACCCGCGAACGGCTGGCCGGCAGCCCCACATTCGACCTGGTGGCCGATTCTCTGCTGCCGCTGCTCGACGGCCGGATCTTCGTCGCGCACAACGCGGTTTTCGACTGGCAGATGCTTGCCACCGAAGCAATGCGGCTGGGCATCCGCCTTCCTGTCGAATGGCGGCTGTGTACCCGGGTTCTCGCCCGCCGGCTCGATCTCGACCTGCCGAACCTCAAACTGGCCACGCTGGCGGGATACTGGGGAGTCGTCCAACGCCAGGCCCACGACGCCGTCGACGATGCCGACGTCCTCGCCGCTCTGCTGCCGCGGGCGTTGGGGCACGCCGCCAGCCAGCAACTGGACCTGCCCCTTGCCCCCTGCGGCACAGCGCGTGACAACGTGGCAATCCTGCCCGCCCGGCCCCGGGCGACCACGCGAAAACCGCCCTGCCCCTATCTCAATCCGGGGCTGCTCACCGTTGGCGGGCCGCTCGTCCAGGGCATGCGGATTGCCTTCACCGGAGATACCGTTATTGATCGTGAAGAATTAGTCGAGAAAGCTACGGCTGCCGGACTACACGTCACCAGCGCGGTCAGCCGTCGGACCAGCGTTGTGGTCACCAACGACATCCGCAGCGGAACGAGCAAGGCCCGCGCCGCGCTGACACATGGCACGCCAGTGCTCGACGAGCGGGGCTTCCTGAACCTGCTCGACGCTGTCCGTCCCGGCCGGCGCCGGGAGGAACAGCGCGCCCCTGAGCCCGTGCCGGTGCCGACCGCGGGCCCGACGCCGCCCGGCACGCACGCTGACACGGCGTCCGCCAGACCCGGGGCGTCCGCCAGACCCGGCCGGAGCCAGACCCGCGCCGCGCCGACAGAGGGCCTGCCGGCAGATGGCCTGCCGACGCGCCCCGCCCAGGCCCCGCCGGCTCCACCAACGCCTGCCTCTCATCCCTTCGCGGGCCGCCGCATACTTGTGCTCGGTGGAGCACACGCCGAGGCTGCCCAGCTCAGGGAGCGCATCACAGCCTTCCGCGGGATCCCCGCGGTGAACGTCACCGCGAGCCTTGCCCTCGTCGTCTGTCTGGACGGTGGCGAGCAGAACCGTCGCATGCCCCGTATCCGGCACCTCGACATCCCTGTCGTGACCGCCGAGGCATTCCTGCGTGACATCGCGGGCCAGCGCCATCCCGGACCGGCAGCAGGCGGGACCGGGCCCGATGCGACAGTTGCCGCCGGCGCACCCCAGCCACCCGCCGGCCAGGTGCTCACCGGACGGGTCCTGCCCCGCGGCGGCGTCCAGGATCTGCCGACGGCCGCTGCCGGCACACGATGGGCCATCGCTGCCACCTGGTCCTGGGAGGTCCGCGATGTCGACCTTGTCGCGTTCCTCGTCGGTGACGACGATCTGGTTGGGACCGATGACGACTTCGTGTTCTACAACCAGCCGCAGGCTGCCGACGAGGCTGTCGTGCTCCGGGTCGACGGCCCCGCGGAACAGGCCATCACGGTGGATCTCGCCGCCATCCCGGATGACACACGAAAGATCATCATCGCGGCGGCTCTCGACGGATCCCGGACGTTCGGTGAGATCGGGCCGATCGAAGTCGGCGCTCAGACACCGGACGCGGCAACGTGGCTGCGTGCCACCCTCGACGCCGCCACCACCGAACGGACCCTGATACTCGCCGAGATCTACCGGCGGGCGGACGCCTGGCGCTTCCGGGTCGTCGGCCAGGGTTACAACCACGGACTCGCCGACCTGGCCCGCGCCCACGGCATCGAGGTCGAGGACTGAAAGTGGCACGCGAATGGCACGGCGTTGCGAGCTTCTGTCCTGTAAAGCGGCTCGGATCCGTCCACCAACCTCCAGGCTTGTCCGCAACGTCAGCCGGGTCTGGCGCGCACTCCGCTCACGTGCGGCTTGCAATGCATGCAGTGCTAGCATTGGATCGTCGGAAGGAGTGACTGGAAGGGGTGGTAGGTCATGGCGACGTTGACGATCAGGGATCTGGACGACGAGGTGAAGGCGCGGCTGCGGGTCCGCGCGGCGCACAACGGCCGGTCCATGGAGGCGGAGGCCCGGGCGATCCTCCGGGCCGCCCTGACCGGGCCGGCCCCGCGACGCGGGCTGGGCAGCCAGATCCACCAGTACTTCGCGGACCTCGACGAGGACGTGGAGCTCGCCCTGCCGCCACGCACGGAGCCACCGAGGGCGGCGGACTTCTCCTCATGATCGCACTGGACACGAACGTCGTCTCGGAGCTGATGCGCGCCCGGGCCGACCCAGGGGTCATCGCCTGGGTCGACAGCCAGCCCGCCGACGAGATCTACCTGACCGCGGTGGCCCTGGCCGAGCTGCGCTACGGCATCGCCCGGCTACCCGAGGGGCGGCGCCGCACCGACCTGGCCGACCGGCTGCGACGTGCCGTCGAGGCGGGTTTCACCGGCCGTGTCCTGCCCTTCGACGACGACGCGGCGGCCCACTACGCGGACATCGTCGTGGGCCGCGAGCGGCAGGGCCTGTCCATCG
>NZ_CEVIVC010000056.1:9515-15285 GCF_982290645.1 Protofrankia sp. CiP1_Cm_nod4 | reverse complement strand
CCCAGAGTGGAGCGGGCGACGGGAATCGAACCCGCGTTGCAAGCTTGGGAAGCTCGTGTTCTGCCTCTGAACTACGCCCGCGTGCTGCCTTCAGCATCCTACAGGCTCGCGTGGGCGAGGTGCGGCGGGACCCGGCCGGCGTGGGCCAGGCACGGCCTGGGCAGGCCGGCGCCGGTCGGCGGGCACGTGTCGCTACAGGACGGACGACACACGGTATATCCGCCCGGAGGGCGCGATCCACGTCCGTGAGCAGATCTTTTACTACTCTCCCGAATCGATGTGCTACTCAGAGCACGCGTCCGGGAGGAATACGTGCAGTTTCGCAAGAGCATGATCTCGCTGACGGCTGGAGCCCTGCTCCTTGCCGGTACCGCCTTCGTCGACGCCACATCCGCCTCGGCCGCGCCCGCCTCCGCGACCGACGGCGCCACGATCACTGTCGGTGCGACGACCGGTGGCTCGACGGCCGGCGATCCGACGGGTGGGCACCGGTCGCTGGACGAGTGTTCGGAGGCCGACTTCCGTGGCGACTCGCGGCTGGGCCCCCAGAAACTGCCGGTCGTCGGTGAGGTGGGCCGGCAGCTGTCCCACTACCAGCGCACCGGCGGGGAGCCGGTCCAGCAGTTCCTGGACACCTGGTGGGACCCGTCCGCCCGGTCCGGCCAGGGCGGCTGGCAGTACCCGCCGAAGGACGGATACCTGATCAACCCGGACGGTACCCCGCAGCGGACGGTGACATCGCTGGCCCCGGGGCTGGAGTTCGACCGCTTCGGTGGCACCAGCGGCAACTTCGCCTCCCCGGAGGGGACGAAATACGCCGCCCGGGCCATCCCGCCGTCCAACCTGGACTCCACGACGGACCCGGGCAGCTGCAACTACCACGACTACCGGGTGCTGCGGACGTTCTCCGTCTACAGCGGCGCCATCCGGCCGTGGTTCGACCAGCCCGGCTACGGACAGCAGTACCAGGTGGTCAGCGCCCTCATCCCGGGCGCGCCGGTCGTCGACCCGGTCACCGACGCGCTGCCCATCCAGTGGCTGCTCGACAACCAGCTCATCTGCTCGACGACCGACGCTGCCTACCTCTGTCCGTGACGGGACGACAGGGCGAAGAATGGGGGGATGCCCCCGTCCGACGACCGCGACAGGGCCGACGGCCGGTAGCGTGCTCGGACGTGCTGCTGTCTGACCGGGATATCCGAGCCGAGATCGCCGCGGGACGCGTCCGCCTGGAACCGTACGATCCGGTTCTCGTCCAGCCCAGCAGTATCGACCTGCGGCTCGACCGGTGGTTCCGGGTGTTCCAGAACCACCGGTACAGCCACATCGACCCCGCCATCGAGCAGGAGGACCTGACCGAGCTCATCGCGCCGGACGTCGACGAGCCGTTCGTCCTGCATCCCGGGGAGTTCGTCCTCGGCTCGACCCTCGAGATCATCAGCCTGCCGGACGATCTCGCCGGCCGGCTGGAGGGCAAGTCCAGCCTCGGCCGCCTGGGCCTGCTCACGCACTCGACCGCGGGGTTCATCGACCCGGGCTTCTCCGGCCATGTCACCCTTGAGCTGTCGAACGTGGCCACCCTGCCCATCAAGATCTGGCCGGGTATGAAGATCGGCCAGCTGTGCCTGTTCCGGCTGTCCTCGCCGGCGACACACCCGTACGGCTCGGCCGTCTACGGCTCGCGCTACCAGGACCAGCGCGGCCCCACGCCGTCCCGCGCCTACCGCGACTTCACCCGCGCCGCCGTCTCCTCGGACGACCACAACCGCGACCGTAACCACAATCACGACCACACCGGGTGACATCCGCGCGGGCGCGGCGGATGCGCAGCAGTCGCACGGGCATGGTGGCACCGGCGCGTCCGCGCGGGCACGGCGGTCGCCTCACGGGTTCGGGCGGAAGCGCACCGGCTCCCGTCCGGACGGCTGGCCGGGAGCCGGCCGGGTGGGCGACGGCGGCACCGGACGGCTCACCGGCTCCTTCGTCGTCACCCACACCTGCTCGCCGTGGTGGACGATGGCGGCCGGGTCGCCGCGCAGCAGCACGTAGGACGCGGTGGCGTCGGTGACCTCGACCCGTAGCCGCCGGCCCCGCCGGGACAGCGTGAACGCCAGCCTGCTGATCCCCTCCGGCAGCCGGGGGGCGAACGACAGCGTCTCCCCGGTGTCGCGCAGCCCGCCGAACCCCTCGACCAGCGCGATCCAGCTCCCGGCGAGCGAGGCGATGTGCAGGCCGTCCACGGCCCGGTTCGACAGGTCGCGCAGGTCTGTCAGCGCGGCCTCGCGCAGGTAGTCGTGGGCGAGCCCGAGGTGGCCGACCTCGGCGGCCATCACCGCCTGGTAGCACGCCGACAACGACGAGTCGCGGACGGTCAGGGCCTCGTAGTAGGCGAAGTTGCGGGCCTTCTGCTCCTCGGTGAACGCGTCCCCCCGGCGCACCATCGCCAGCACCAGATCGGCCTGTTTGACGACCTGCTTGCGGTACAGGTCGAAGTACGGGAAGTGCAGCAGCATCGGGTACTGGTCGGGGCGGGTGCGCTCGAAGTCCCACACCTGGTGGCGGGTGAACCCCTCGGACTGCGGATGCACGCCCAGCTTCTCGTCGAACGGGATGTACATGTCCTCGGCGGCGTCCCGCCAGGACGCGGTCTCCTCCGCGTCCACGCCGAGCTCGCGTGCCCTGTCCGGATGCCGCCGGACGGCGTTCGCCGCCTCGACGAGGTTCTGCTGCGCCATCAGGTTCGTGTAGACGTTGTTGTCCGCGACCACGCTGTACTCGTCCGGGCCGGTCACGCCGTCGATGTTGAAGTCGCCGTCGAGGTCGTGGTGGCCGAGGGAGCGCCACAGCCGGGCGGTGTCGACGAGCAGTTCCAGGCCGACGTCGCGCTCGAAGGCGTCGTCCCCGGTCGCGCGGACGTAGCGGACGACCGCGTCCGCGATGTCGGCGTTGATGTGGAACGCCGCCGTGCCCGCCGGCCAGTACCCCGAGCACTCCTCGCCGTGGATCGTCCGCCAGGGGAACGCCGCGCCGGAGAAGCCGAGCGTACGGGCCCTCTCCCGGGCCAGCGGCAGGGTGGCCTGCCGCCAGCGCAGGGCGTCCGCCGCCGCGTGCGGGGCGGTGTAGGTGAGCATCGGCAGGACGTAGCTCTCGGTGTCCCAGAAGGCGTGCCCGTCGTAGCCGGTGCCGGTCAGCCCCTTGGCCGGGATCGACCGGCGCTCGGCCCGGGCGCCGGCCTGCAGCACGTGGAACAGGGCGAACCGGACGGCCTGCTGCACCTCGGCGTCGCCGTCGACCTCGACGTCGGCCCGCGCCCAGAAGTCGTCGAGGTAGGCCTGCTGCTCGGCGAGCAGGCCCGCCCAGCCGGTCTGGCGGGCCGCGGTCAGCGCGGCGGCGGCCTGGTCCCGCAGCGCCGGCAGGGAACGCTGCTCCGACCAGCCGTAGGCGATGAACTTGACCATCCGCAGCGTGCTGCCGACGTCCAGCACGGCCGTCACGGTGATCCGGCAGGAGTCCTCGTCGCTCTCGGCGGTGACCCCCAGCCCGGGCAGCGGGTCGATCACATGGTCCATCGCGGCGGCGACCCGCAGGCCGCTGCGCCGGGTGCGGTGCACCAGCTCCGCGTATGTGCCGTGGCTGCCGTTCCACTCCCCCTGCAACGGCGCCTCCAGCGCGGCGGCCGCCCGCGGGTCCACGCTCTGCGGCGGCATCTGCTCGTTGGCGACCAGCTCGGACTGGATCACCAGCCGCGCCGGGGCGTCCAGCGGCTCGACCTCGTAGCAGATCGCCGCCATGGCCCGCTGGACGAAGGACACCAGGCGCACCGTCGACACCTTGATCGCCTGCCCGGCCGGTGACACCCACTCGGCCGTGCGCCGCAGCACGCCCGCGCGGAAGTCCAGCACCCGTTCGTGCGCCCGCAGCTCCCCGTAGCGGACGTCGAAGGGCTCATCGTCCACCAGCAGGCGGATGAGCTTGCCGTTGGTGACGTTGATGACCGTCTGGCCGGACTCCGGATACCCGTAGCCGGCTTCGGCGTACGGCAGCGGACGCAGCTCGTGCACCGAGTTCAGATAGGTGCCGGGCAGGGCGTGCGGCTCCCCCTCGTCCAGGTTCGCCCGCAGGCCGACATGCCCGTTGGACAGCGCGAACAGCGACTCCGAGCGGGCCAGCAGCGCCGGGTCGAGGCCGCACTCACGCAGGTGCCACGGCTCGACCGGGAACGACACGTTACCGATCACAACACGTTACCGATCACGACATGCTCCCGGTCATGAAGGGCCGCCGGTCGTGAAGGGCCGCCGGTCATGACAGGCTCCCGTCACCCGCTGCCGCGCGGCCGGCGCGACCGTGTTTGCCCGGCCCAGATTCGCCCGGCCCGGGTTCGCCCGGTTCGGGTTCGCCCGGCCCAGATTTGCCCGGTTCGGGTTCGCCCGGTTCGAGCAGGACGGCCAGGTCGGGGACGGTGATGTCCGCGCCGTGCGCGAGCAGGGCGTCGGCGTGCCCGATCCGGTCGACGCCGACCACGAAGCCGAAACCGCCGGCCCGCCCCGCCTCGACCCCGGCGAGCGCGTCCTCGAACACCGCCGCCTGCCGGGGCTCGGCACGCAGCTCACGGGCCGCGGCAAGGTAGGTGTCCGGCGCCGGCTTGCCCGCCAGGTGCTCACGCGCCGCGACCGCGGCGTCGATCCGGACGGGCAGCAGCCAGTCGATGCCGGCCGCGGTGAGGACCTGTGCGCAGTTCGCGCTCGACGACACGACCGCGCGTCCGGCCCCGGCGGCCGCCAGCGCGCGCAGGTACCGCACGGACCCCGGATACGCGGTGATCCCACCCGCGCGGAGCCTGGCCAGCAGGATCTCGTTCTTGCGCTTCCCCAGCCCGTGCACGGTCTGCGCCGTCGGCGGATCCGCCGGGCTGCCCACGGGCAGCTCGATGTGCCGGGACGCGAGGAACGACCGGACACCGTCCGCCCGCGGCCTGCCGTCCACGTAGGCGGGATAGTCGTCACGGACGCTGAACGGGACGAACGGGCCGCCTGCGTGCCGGGCCCGCCGCTCGAGGAAGGCGTCGAACATCTCCTTCCAGGCCGCGGCATGGACGGCGGCCGTCGGGGTCAGCACACCGTCCAGATCGAACAGGCATACCTTGATCTGTTCGGGCAGCCCGAGCATCCATCCCTCCCCTCGAGGGAGCCTGTGACCGTCCTACTACCCGCAACACCCCCGCCTGACCGCGCGACCGGCGGGGGTAACGTCCCACGCACGGCCCGGCATCCCGGAAGGCCGGAAAACGGGCTGGGAAAAGGGAAGCGAAGGAGGGGCCAGCGTCCGTGGCAACGGTCAGCGGCAGAAGCCGTCCCCGCAAGACCGGCCGGACCAGGGCCAACGGGCGCGGCGACGGCATCGGCGCGATCTCCGGGACGTCTTCCGCCGGAAGCACTCCCCCCCGGACATCGGCACCCAGGACATCGACGGCGCCCGCGGCGCCAGCGGCAGGGACATCGACGTCGCCCGCGGCAGGAACCTCGACGGCGCCCGCGGCGCCAGCGGCAGGGACATCGACGTCGCCCGCGGCGCCGGCGCCCACCGAGGCGACGCGGGCCTCCCGGTCCGCGCTACCGGCGTGGAACCGCCTGTGGCTGCCGCCCGTGGCCGCCGCCCTGGTGTTCGTCGCGGGACTCATCGACATCGTCTCCGCGGTGACGCCCGGCTGGCGCAGCCGTCTCGACCTGATCCGGCAGATCCTGCCCGGGTCGGTCTCCCGGCAGGCCGC
>NZ_CEVIVC010000056.1:7635-9295 GCF_982290645.1 Protofrankia sp. CiP1_Cm_nod4 | reverse complement strand
GCGCGGCCTGCGCCGGCGCAAGCGCCGCGCCTGGCACGGGGTGGTGGCCCTGCTCACGGCGAGCGTCGTCCTGCACGTGGTCAAGGGCCTCGACTACGAGGAGGCGGCCGCCTCCGCCGTACTCGTCGCCGGTCTGCTGCTGGCACGCGGGGAGTTCCAGGCCAAGGGGGACCCGACCACCCGGTGGCGGGCGCTGTGGGTCGGGACCGCCCTCGCCGCCGCCTCGGTCATGATCGGCATGCTGCTGCTCCAGGTCGGTGGTGGGCGGCTGCTTGGGGCGCACCCGCTGTCCGCCCAGTTCGCGCACGTCGTGGACGGCCTGGTCGGCATCCACGGGCCGCTGCGCTTCTCCTCCGAACGGGTCTCGGATCTTGTCACCCGGACGCTGCTGACCATGGGCCTGCTCACGATCAGCGCTGTCGTGTACCTCGTGCTGCGGCCACCACGGCCGCGGCCGAAGCTGTCCGAGGACGACATCACCGGCATGCGCGCGCTGTTGGCCTGTCACGGTGACGCCGACTCGCTGGGCTACTTCGCCCTGCGCGCCGACAAGACCGTCGTCTGGTCGGCGACGCGCAAGGCCTGCGTCCCCTACCGGGTGGTGTCCGGGGTGATGCTCGCCAGCGGCGACCCGCTCGGCGACAACGAGGCGTGGCCGGGCGCGATCCGGGAGTTCCTGCGGATCGCCGCCGAACATGCCTGGATACCAGCGGTGATCGGATGCTCCGAGACGGGCGGCAAGGCGTGGGAGCGCGCCGGCCTGTCCGTGCTGGAGTTCGGTGACGAAGCCGTCATCGATGTGGCGGCCTTCACCCTCGAAGGTCGCGACATGCGCAACGTCCGGCAGGCCGTCGGCCGGGTCGAACGGGCCGGCTACACCTGCCAGGCCCTGCGGATGCGTGACCTGCCCGCCGAGGAGCGGGCCCGGCTGCGGGCGCAGGCCGCGGCATGGCGTGGCACCGAGACCGAACGCGGTTTCTCCATGGCGCTCGGCCGGATCGGCGCGCCCGCCGACGACGACTGCGTCGTCCTGATGGCCTTCGACCGCGGCGGGGACGGCCCGGCGGGCGGCGAGCCGCGGCTGCGTGCGCTGCTGCACTTCGTCCCGTGGGGCCGCCGGGGCCTGTCGCTGGACCTGATGGTGCGGGACCGTACCGCCGACAACGGGCTGAACGACTTCCTGATCGTCTCGGCGGTACGGGCCGCGGCCGGGCTCGGGGTGGAGCGCCTGTCGCTGAACTTCGCCTTCTTCCGGGCCGCGCTGGAGCGCGGGCAGCGGCTCGGCGCGGGCCCGGTCACCCGTTGTTTCCGGAACCTGCTGGTCTTCCTCTCCCGCTGGTTCCAGATCGACAGCCTCTACCGGTTCAACGCGAAGTTCCGCCCGGCCTGGTCGCCCCGCTACGTCTGTTTCCCGGCGAGCCGGAACCTGCCGCGCATCGCGCTGGCCATGCTGGAGGCCGAAGCCTTCCTGCGCTGGCCCCGGATGGGGGTACGGCCCGCCGCGTACCGGCTACGGCGGCCCGCCCGCCCGGCCGGTGTCTGCCCTCGTAGGTAGAAACCGCCGCTCCAGCAACGTTTTCCACCTACGGGCGCACGGGCCGTAGGTGGAAAACGTCGTCGCCACAGCGGTTTCCACCTACGGCAGCGGCCGTCCCTGCCT
>NZ_CEVIVC010000056.1:3361-7080 GCF_982290645.1 Protofrankia sp. CiP1_Cm_nod4 | reverse complement strand
TCTGTCGTCGCGGGAGGCGTCCTCGCGGCCCTCCGTCAGGAGGCGTCGGCGCCGGCCGGGACGGCCGGCGGTGCGGCCAGCGAGCGGGCCAGCAGCTGGGAGACGTCGAGCACCTCGACGCTCTCCTTCGCCCCGCCGGACTGCTTCTTCTCGGTGACGGCGTCGGTGAGCATGACGATGCAGAACGGGCAGGCGGTGGAGACGATGTCCGGGTCGAGGGCGAGCGCCTCGTCCACCCGCTCGACGTTGACCCGCTTGCCGATCTTCTCCTCCATCCACATCCGGGCGCCGCCGGCACCGCAGCAGAAGCCGCGCTCCTTGCAGCGGTGCATCTCCTGGCTGCGGACGCCGGGGATGCTGCCGAGGATCTCCCGGGGCGGGGTGTAGACCTCGTTGTGCCGGCCGAGGAAGCAGGGGTCGTGGTAGGTGACCGAGGAGTCCACCGGCTGGACGGGGACGAGTCTGCCCTCGTCGACAAGCCGGCCGAGCAGCTGGGTGTGGTGGATGACCTCGTACGCGCCGCCGAGCGCCGGGTACTCGTTGGCCAGGCTGTTGAAGCAGTGCGGGCAGGTGGCGACGATCTTCTTGGCGCCCGCCGCGTTGAGGACCTCGATGTTGGCCTTGGCCAGTTCCTGGAAGAGGTACTCGTTGCCGAGCCGGCGGGCGGGGTCACCGGTGCAGCTCTCGCCGGTACCGAGGATGGCGAAGGAGACGCCCGCGGTGTGCAGCAGCTCGGCGAAGGCCCGGGAGACCTTCTTGGCCCGGTCCTCGATGGCGCCGGCGCAGCCGACCCAGTACAGGTACTCCACGTCGTCCGGGATGGGCTCGCCGTCGTCGAGCACGCGGACCTCGAACGGCAGGCCCTCGGTCCACTCGGTGCGGATCCGGGGCGAGACGCCCCACGGGTTGCCGTTGTTCTCCAGGTTGCGCAGCATCACCCCGGCCTCGCTGGGGAACGACGACTCGATCATCACCTGGTAGCGGCGCATGTCGACGATGTGGTCGACGTGCTCGATGTCGACCGGGCACTGCTCCACGCACGCGCCGCAGTTGGTGCACGACCACAGCACGTCGGGGTCGATGACCCCGCCCTCGTCCTCGGTCCCGACCAACGGACGGTCGGCCTGCGGCTGGCCGGGCTCGGGAACCCGCCCGAACCCGGACTCTGGGACGTGGTGGACGGCGTGCCCGTTCGACGCCTCCGCGGCAGCGCCGGCGGCGGCTGGCGCGGCGTCCTCCCCCTCGCCGGACCCGTTGGCGGCGAGCAGGTACGGCGCCTTGGCGAACAGGTGGTCACGAAGATCCATGATCAGGATCTTCGGTGACAGCGGCTTGCCGGTGTTCCAGGCCGGGCACTGGCTCTGGCAGCGCCCGCACTCGGTGCAGGTGGAGAAGTCGAGCATCGCCTTCCAGGAGAAGTCCTCGATCTTGCCGACGCCGACGATCGGCTCGTCGGCCTCCATCAGGCTCTCGATGTCCGGGGTGCTGCCCAGCGCGCCCAGCGCCTTGGGCTCGCGCTTGAGGATGACGTTGACCGGCGCCAGGAAGATGTGCAGGTGCTTGGAGTAGGCGACCAGCACCAGGAAGCCCATGATGACGGCGATGTTGAGCAGCAGGAAGACCGTCTCGATGTGCTCGTTGGCCTTGTGGGAGAAGACGTCGAGCGGCCGGCTGACCAGGTAGGAGGCGAACGCCCACCTCGTGTCGCCCTGCGGGTGCGTGCCGGCGTTGAACTGGGCACCGCGCAGGACCAGGAGCGTGACCATCACCGAGGTGATCATCCCGAGGATGACCCAGGCCGGGCCGATGTGCGACCCGTAGAACCGCGACCTGCGCTCGAGCCGGGCAGGCGCGTTGCGCAGCCGGATGATCGTGAAGGCCAGCAGCCCCGCGAGGACCGCGACCGTGAAGAAGTCCTCGATGAAACCGATGGCGGCCCAGTGCCCGAACAGCGGGATGTGGAAGTCGTGGTCGAACAGCGCGCCGAACGCCTCGATGACGGTCAGCATGAGGACCGTGAATCCCCAGAAGGTGAAGGCGTGCGCGAGCCCGGGGACCGTCCAGGTCAGCAGCTTCCGCTGGGCACCGACCTCGCTGATCTCACTCCACAGCCGCTGGCCCGCCCCGTCGAGCCGGCCGGCAGCGGGCTGTCCCTGGCGGATCAGCCTGAACAGCCAGTGGAACCGGCGTCCGGCCACCGCGAGAGCAACAACGACGATCACTCCGCCGATAGCGAGTCTCACACATCCTCCAGTCTTCTACCGACGGTGGGAGCGTATCGCTACCCATTGGTAACTTGCACGCCGAACCGGCCCACCGCCGCCAGCCCCGCCGGGATCCGCAGCGAGTCATTTCACCCCTTTGGCCCTTCACCTTCCTCTTCGCACCGCCCAGGCGCAGCCGATCGCCGGTCGGACGGGGCCAGCGCGGGGCCCGGGCCATGCCGGCCGGCACCGCCCGGCCAGGCGCGGGCCAGGCGCGGGCCAGGCGCGGGCCAGGAATGATCATCTAAGATAAAGTGAGGATCAACGTCTCACCGCCTCTGGAAAATTTGGACCGGTTTCGGGATTCCCTTGTCCGAGGACGCGCTCTGGCTGCACCATCAGTGCGGCCCGTAACATGTCTGCGCTCTGCCGCGCCGGCACGCCCACGACCGCTGATGATTCAGGTTCCGGACCACGACCCCACGATCCACGGTGGACATGATGGCGAGCACGATCAAGAGCCCGATCAGGAGCAGCAGCCCGCTGCGCGGCCACACCCGCGACCGTCCCGGCCACTCCCTGGAGGTGGCCTACCGGCGAGCCCGGGAACAGCAGGCGCAGATGCGCCGCGAGCGGCTTGCCTACACCGTGCCCCGGGCCGCGCTACGGGCCTTCCCCATCGCGGTGGTGTTCGCGGTGCTGGCCGTCTCGGGCCTGCGGCTGCCGGTGTCCGTCGCGGTGGCAGCGTACCTGGTGGTCCAGCTCGGCTGGCCGCTGGTGGTGATCGGCCGTTCGTTCGATCCGGTGCCCGAGATCGAGGCGCTGCGTGAAGGCGCCGAATCCGAGCGCAAGACGGCACGTATCGTCAACAGGCTGCGCCGGTACGGCTACGTGGTGATGCACGACCGTCGGGTGGCCCACTCCGAGGCGAGTATCGGACACCTGCTGGTCGGGCCGGGCGGCGTCATGGTGATGAAAAGCGACGCCTCCCCCGGGACGGTCCGCTACTCCAAGGACGGCGCGAAGGTCGACGGGCAGTCCCTGAAGAAGCCGCTCGACCTGACCAGATGGCTCGGGGAAGAGGTGCGCAACCAGATCCGCGACGCCCTGCCGATGGTCAAAGTCCCGGTCCGACCAATTCTGATCATGGCCGAGGCGGGCGTCCTGTGGAGCGACGGGGCGATCGACGGGGTGACCCTGATCAGCCTGAAGGACCTCGTCTCCTACATCCGGGGGCGGCCGGACCGGCTCAACCCGGCCGAGGTGACGAAGGTGGTCGCCGTCGCCCAGCGCCTGTTCCCGCCCGCCACGGCCAACCAGCTCGCCGATCACGTCACCCTGGACCGCGACCAGTGGCTGGCCCTGATGGACGCGCTGCGCACCATCCTGGAGCGCGGCGGGGACGCGACCGACATGCTCGACCGGCTCACCCGGATCGAGAACGAGCTCGCCCGGTCCGGCGAGCCGGGCGGGCGCTCCGGCATCCCGGGAGCGCGCACCGGCGACAGCGGCGAC